>CAJMLO010000005.1 GCA_905214245.1 uncultured bacterium | reverse complement strand
TTCTGTCTTTTACTCTATCACAAATAAAGGCAAATTTTGTGCCTTCATTTTCTCCTTTTTTTATTTTACTAAATTGTAGCTCTCTCTCTCTCTCTCTCTCTCTCTTACAGCCTCAATGGTTTTGTGGTTCAACATTTCTTTTGTGTGCTCCTTGTTTATTTTTTACACCTTTATTCTACCATTTATACTACACAAATTGCAATACATTTATTTATTTTTTTCTGTAAACAGTAATAATTATATTACATTTTCGATATAAAATCATTATAAAACATAATTCCAAGCACTATTTCACATACAAGTATCGCTGGAAACCCTATTACAAAACGCATTTTTTTAGTTTTATGTCTAAATATATACATTCCTACAATTGCTCCAATGCTTCCACCTAAAAACGCTAAAATGAATAAAGTATGTTCTTTGATTCTCCATTTTCCATATTTTGCTCTTCTTTTATCAATATACATAGCTAAAAATGCAATTAGGTTTATTATAATTAGATATATTATAAAATACTTCATTTTACCTCCATTTCGAGACAAAAGTCACAATATATCATGCTCAAATATGCAATATATAAAGTGACTTTATTAATTATTTTCTCATTTTCTAATATATTAAATGCTACAATCTCCATTGCATTTGAGATTTTCTCCTTTTAGTCGAAAACTCAAATCGGCTTTGGACAAAGGACGACATAAAGTCGCTTTTTTCTATTCTTTTACATCATCTGTATAGACATGTAATTTCACTAAAATTTTGTATAATTTTGTTCCAAATGGGATCATCATGATATCCTCTTTTGATAAAATTTTTAATCCTAATACTGAAACTCCATAAACCATAACCCCAACTAAAATAGAACATAATGTACTTATTGTATTTCCAACAAACTTATGAATTCCAGCATATGCTAAAAATACGCATGTTCCCATTATTAATGTTGCAATAATTGGTTTTAAAATATTCTTTTTAAAATCAAATTTTATTTTTAATTTTTTATTTAATACAGTAAAACATATTAAAAACGCAAATATTTGACATGCAACTGAGCCAATTGCTGCACCTTTTATTCCAATTGCTGGATTGCTTACAAGTGCAATATTCAATATTGTTTTTGTAACAACACCAACTCCAAGAGCAGTTACAGGAACTCTTGGTAAATTTAATCCATAAAGTCCACCATTTATTGTTTGGTTAAGTGCCATAAATATCATTGATATTGTTGACATTTGAAGTATGATTGCACCATCTGAAGCAGTAGGATAAATCATCTTTAAAATTGGACTTGCAAGAACCGCAAACCCCATTGCACATGGCAATATAATAAGTATTGATACAAATATTGAAAATGTTAATCTCTTTGACGCAACATCATTTTCCTTTTTAGCAATTGATTCTGAAATTGCCGGAACAAGTGCTGTTGAGAATGCCATATTTATTGCAAGTGGGAATGTGATCAAAGTATCTATTTTTGAAAGTATTCCTGTTTGTGACATTGCAAGTGTTTCAAGTTGGTTCTTTGTCATTCCTGCATTTCTATAAGCATATTGAATACAATTGCTTACTGTTGTTGTATCTATTACAGAACTTATAACAGAAATAATTGAACTTAATGTTATAGGTATAGATATCATAAGAATTGTTTTCAAAAGTTGTTTATCTGTTTTTTCTTCTTCGTCCGATACTTGTCCTTTTTCTGGAACAATTTTATTTCTTCTATAATACATTATCAAATACACAAATGTAATTATAATAGCCATTGTAGTTGATAAATTTCCTGCCGCTGCCATTATATAAGCATCTTTTCCTATGCATGCATATACAAATGTGATTGAAAGAACACAGTTTAAAAATTGCTCAAGTGTTTGTGATACACTTGTTGGTTTCATATTTTGTTGTCCTGCAAAATATCCTCTCATAACAGCTGAGATAGACACAAATACAATTGCAGGTGCTAAAACCCTCATAACATATGCCGTATCTGGTACATTTAAAATATTAGTTGCAATAAAGTCTGCTCCAAAGAATAATCCAAATGAAAAGATTAATCCAAGTGTTGAGAAAAATCTCATTGCAACTCTAAATATTCTTTGAGCACCTTTTTTATCTCCTGTTGCAAGTCTTTCTGAAACCAATTTAGAAATAACACTAGGTATTCCTATTGATGAAAGGGTTAAAAGAAGTGAATATATTTGGTATCCTGCCGAATAGTATCCAACTCCTGTATCTCCAAACCCTTCTATATTTGTAATTACTAATTTATATATTAGCCCTAAAAATTTTATAAGTAGCTGTGAGCACATCAAAATAACAACATTTTTCATAAAAGATGTGCTCTTCTTTGTTTTAGCTTCTGTTTTCCTTGCTTCCAAATTTTCGCCTCTTTCTTTTTTGTTTAATTCTATCATTATATCTTTTTAAATTCTACATTTTCACAATAATTTTGCATATTTACTTTGCATTTATCTTATATTTATCTGAATTTACAAAGTCAAATTTAGGCATAGCTCCAATATTATCTGGTGTATGAATTGGTAATTGATACAAATTATATCCTGGAAGTTCATTTCCCTCTACAAAAACAGGTCCTGTAGGTGTTATAGCAACATCCCATCCAATATATCCTACTTCTGGAATTTCAAACGAAGCTTTTTTGCACATTTCTAAAACTTCGTTCCAATAAGGAAATTTAAATCCTGGAATCTCACATCCTGTAACAGGGTGTTTTTCATATATATGTTTCTTTTTATCCATTGCAGGGTATTTTATAATTCCTGTTTTTTCATCAACAGGTGTAACCATTCCACCACTTGTAAAGTTATCTATACACTTTCCATTTCCAATACGGCAACAAGCATATATAACATGACATTTCAATTTAGCATTTTTTCTTTCTTCTATAGGAACACTTATATATGGCTTGTCATCATCTGTTGTAACAATGGTTATAACGCGTATTGTATTAATAGAACCTGGATACAATTTATCCACATCAGGATGCTGTTTAATTACCTCTTCAAGCTCATAATTTGCGCCTTCTCTTGTTAGATAATTGTATAATTTATCAATTGAATCATACTCAGAAGTTTTTATTTTTTCAATTCCAATTCCACCAAAATTATCAATTGGCTTTGCCATAAAAGTATCATGTTTATTTAAAAATTCTACAACCTTTTCTTTACCTGTGCCATTTACCTTTATCCAATCTCTTTTTAAATACTCTTTGAATCTTTCATTAAATTCGTCTTTATTTACAAAGTAATGAAGATAATCCATATCGCAGTATTTTGTATAAAGCATTGCATTTCTGCCTCTTGTTAAATATGTATTTCTTTCATCATCTGTCTTTTTGTAAAACTCTAGCAAATAATAATCACTATATCCTGCACCATATTTTCTTGCACATTTTTGCATATCAAGTAAAATGCTTAATTTTGATTTACCATTTTCCTTTTGCACCTTTTTAATAGTCTCTCTCATGGCTTTTGTATCCATTGTTTTTAATCTTTTTAATATATATGCTATACCCATAATTTACTCCTTGTCTTTAGAATTCAATCTTTTTAGAAATCCAATTTTCAAGTTCATCAATACTAATTCTTACTTGTTCCATTGTATCTCTATCTCTTATAGTTACTTGATTATCCTCAAGTGTGTCAAAATCTATTGTTACACAATATGGTGTACCAATTTCATCTTCTCTTCTATATCTCTTTCCAATGCTTCCTGCTTCATCATAATCACACATGAATTTTTTAGAAAGCATGTCATAAACTTCATTTGCCTTTTCGCTTAATTTTTTAGATAAAGGAAGTACAGCAACTTTGTAAGGTGCAAGTGCTGGATGCAAATGTAAAACAGTTCTAACATCTCCATCTCCTACTTCTTCCTCATCATAACTATTACATAAAAATGCAAGTGTAACTCTGTCACATCCTACAGATGGTTCTATACAATATGGTACATATTTCTCGTTTGTCTCAGGATCTAAATATGTCATATCTTCATTAGAAAATTTCATATGTTGACTTAAATCATAATCTGTTCTATCTGCAATTCCCCAAAGTTCTCCCCATCCAAAAGGAAATGCAAATTCTATATCTGTTGTAGCTTTTGAATAAAATACAAGTTCCTCTGGAGAATGATCTCTTAATCTAATATTTTCTTCTTTCATACCTAAATCAAGTAAGAATTGTTTGCAATATTCTTTCCAGTATTTCCACCATTCTAAATCTGTACCTGGTTTGCAGAAAAATTCAAGTTCCATTTGTTCAAATTCACGAGTTCTAAAAGTAAAGTTTCCAGGTGTAATTTCATTTCTAAATGATTTACCAATTTGAGCAATTCCCATAGGTAATTTTTTTCTTGTTGTACGAAGTACATTTTTAAAATTAACAAATATACCTTGAGCAGTCTCTGGTCTTAAATAAATTGTAGCTGTGCTATCTTCTGTAACACCTTGAAATGTTTTGAACATTAAATTGAATTTACGTATATCAGTAAAATTTTCTTTTCCACAATTTGGACATGCAATATGATTTTCTTTCATGTATTCAATCATTTTTTCATCCGACCAACCATCAACTACTTCATCACAATTGTGTTCATGCATCCATTCTTCAATTAATTTATCTGCTCTGTGTCTTGTTTTACATTCTTTACAATCAATTAGTGGATCACTAAAACTGCTTAAATGTCCAGATGCTTCCCATGTTTTAGGATTCATAAGTATTGCTGAGTCAAGACCTACATTGTTTTTATTTTCTTGCACAAATTTTTTCATCCATGCTTTTTTTACATTATTTTTTAGTTCAACTCCAAGTGGTCCATAGTCCCATGTATTTGCAAGTCCTCCATAAATTTCAGAACCTGGATATACATATCCTCTGTTTTTACATAAAGCAACTATTTTGTCCATAGTAAATTTTTCCATAATTTCATACCTCCATAAATTTAACAAAATTTGCTCTGCTTTTTTAGCACAGCTCTAATTACTTTTTAGCTAGAAAAGCAAAAAACTTTCGCACCTAGCTAAAACAGCTAGGGACGAAAGTTTAATTTCCGCGGTTCCACCCTAATTGACAAATATATAAATCAATATTTGTCCTCTTTCTCTTAAACGTGCTCCAGAGCTCCCCACATATTTCTTATGATTGGCTTCCACCTTTTCCAACTCTCTATAACATAAGCAGATATGCTTTTTCTCCTTCATCGCAACCTATGTAATAGATTTTAAACTTATTTTACGCAAATGTCAATCATTTTATGTTATTTTTTTGATTTGGTCCGTTTTTATTCCTTTGTAGATATATGTATATTGGTAATATTTGCTTTAAATTCTCTTGTAACAATATTTTGAACTTGAGCTACTTGCTCTGTTTCAAGCTTTTTAGCCTTTACCACAACATTTATACTTTCATTATTTATAAATATAATTACATCTGCAAAGTTTTTATTTTTTAGCAAATTTTCCGCAATCATAATCGCATTTTTTTGTTCATTTATTTTTGTAATTTCCTTTTGAGCAGATTGTTTTTGTGATTCGGACGCATTTGTTTTATCTATTATCTTTTGATAGCTTTCTATCATTTGAGAATACATGTTCTCTCTTTCTAGTCTTGATTTTGTATAATAATCATCTACTGTTTCAGCATTTGTTGTAGCAATGTTTCCGCTTCTCCTCATTCTTCTTATTATCACCGCTCTTACTACTTTGAACTGTATTACTACTATTTTTATCATCAACTGTATTCTCTGTTTTAACCACATTACTACTTGCTTTGTTCTCTTTTTTATCTTCTTTACTTGCATTAGTACTTGCAAGTTTTGCATCTCCTATTTCTGCCATATCCATACTATCAGCTAAACTTCCAACTTCTATATATGAATTAGTATGCTCATTATTTGTATAATTCAAATATCCTGCTACAATTAGCATTAGCCCAGTTACTGCAACAACCACTTGATTTTTCTTCATAAAATTAAGCTTAATTTTTCTTTTCATATAAAACACTCCTTAATATATAAAATTCCCGCTTCTTATTTAAATCTACTCTTTGCTCATTTGAAACACTTGTATCTTATGCGTCGCCACTCCCGTTACCGCTTCTACCGCTTGAATAATATTAGTCTTTACTAAAGAATTCCCTGCACCTTGTGCTGTTACTATTGCCCCTTCTACCTTTGGACTAATTATACTTTGTGTTATAGGTACCTTTTCTCCATTTTCTTCTTTATATATTATTTCTGTTTTTTTATCACTTTCTGTAACCTTTCTTGTTCCACCTTGCTTGTCACTTTCTTCTGTGTTTTTTTCTGATGAATCCTGATTATATAAAGGCACAGTTTGACTTGTTTGTGAATATGTAAGCATTACCTTTACTTTTCCTACTCCATCTATTTTTGATAAAATTTCTTCAAGTTTTTTTACAGTATCATCTGTTTCGACTTCACTACTTGTTTGTACTTCTTGCGTAGCAAGTTTTTTATTTTGATCACTTGCTGGACTTTGTTTTTCTGCATTAGATTCTTTTCCATTCCATATGGTGTTTATAACAATAACCGTTATCATTAATACAACTATGAAAAACACAATATTTTCTATTTTCTTTTTGCTTGGCTCAGATTGTTTTTTTGAAATTAATTCTTTAATCTTATCTGTCATCATAAGTATCTCTCCTTTTAATTAACTAAAATATCTTTTTCATCAATTTCATAAACACTACTTAAATATTGTTTTATTTTCTCTTTTTCATTATCTGATATACTGCTTTTATTATTGTTTTTTTCCACTACACTATTACTTATTGTTATATTTATTTTGTTTACCGCTTCTATCTCATTTACTTCCTGCTTATCTTCTTTTATCTTTTCTATATCAAGCTCAATTTTGTTTAACGTATAATTCTCATCATCTCCTACAGTTAATACTATATTATTTGCACTATATCCTTTTTGTTTTAATTTGTTTTTAATATCACTTTTTAAATTTGCAGTATAAATATCTTTGATACTTGACGAGTTATTTTCTGCAAGTAGATTTTGTGATACTTCTTTTTGTTTAATCTCGTTTACATATGAGTCTAGTTCTAATATATCTGACACAGCTAGTGTTTTTCCTGTAAATTTTGTAATAACTGGAGATATAATTGTAAAAAGTATATATACCCCTGTTACAACTTTTATGTATTTTTTACTACTCCCACTTGGAAGTATCATCTCTATTATTGTTGCAATTATCACCGCAATTATAATAGATTGTGCCCATGTACTTATCCAATCAATCATTTGTTTGTCTATCCTTTCTACCTATACATAAGTCCACTGTTTGATATGTTTATAACAAGTGTTATCCCAATAATAAGCATTACAGACACGCTACATAATATTGCAAGCAATATCTTAAATGTGTCTCCCATCTGTTCAAGTAAACTTATTATTTTTGAATCTGCAATTGGCTGGCATAATGCTGCACCTAAATAATATACTGCCATTAAAATTGTAAGTTTTATTATTGGTGCTATACATATACCTATAACCACAACTACTCCTATAATACCTATTGCATTTTTAAGTATAGAACTACACCCAATTACAGTATCAACAGCATCGCCTAGTATCTTTCCAACTACAGGTATAAAACTTGATACTGCTGCTTTTGCAGTTTTGGCTGTAACTCCATCAACACTACTACTTAAATTTCCTTCAAGTGATACTACTCCTACAAATAAAGTAAGTACTACTCCTAATATCCACACAACACTTGATTTAAAAAATTTTGAAAGCTTATCTATTTGTATCCTATCTGATATTTTTGATACAATTCCTAAAGCTGTTGAAACAAGTACGAGCGGAAGTATTATATTATTTATAAAGTTACCTATAAACGTTATTATAAATAGCAGTATTGGTTGTAACATTCCTGCAGATACAATATTTCCAGTTGTTATAATTAATGTTAAAAGTATGGGTATAAGCATATCTATAAATCCAACCAAATTTTGTACAGATTCTTTTATCATGGTTATAACTTGTGAAAAATTTGTCATTATAAGTGTTACTATTAATATGTATTGTACATAATATGTAATTTGAGAAATACTTTTATTTTCGAGTCCTTCGCTTATGCTTTTTAGTATGCTATGTATTACTATAATAACAATAATGCTTCCAAGTATTTTAACAGACCCTATTACTTCTTTTCCAAGTATGTTTAAAATACTTTTAAACAATTTTTCATTATCTATTTTGCCTGTTAGTGCTAAATTAAACATGTCTTTTACATTTATATCTTCATATATTGAACTTGTATATTTTTCGACTTCTTTTAGAAATGATGAAATATTTAGTGAATCTTGCTGCGACTTTAAAAGTTCATCTTGTGTATCCGCATAGCTTATATTTGAACTTATCAAAACAACTATAAATGTAATAATCATTACTATTTTTTTCATATGTACATATTTCCTTTCACGGTAATATCTTTACTACAGTTTCAAGAAGGCTTGCAATTATTGGTATAGACATAGATATAATTATTACTTTTCCTCCCATATCCATCTTATTTGCTATTGCACTTTCCCCAGAATCTTTGCATATGCTTACTGCAAATTCCGTTAAGAAAGCTATACCTGTAATCTTTATAAGAAGTACCAAAAATTCATTGTTAATTGCTGTTTTACTCGATAGATTGCTTAATAAATTTATTATTGCAGATATCTTGTCCATTACAAGCATAAGTATCATTGCACCTGCAATCAAAGAAACATATATTGTAAACTCTGGCCTGTATTGTTTTACTATTATAATAATTATAAGTGCAATTAGTCCCACTCCAATTATTTTTATAATATCCATTGCAAATAGTTCCTTTCTAATACAATTTATTTGAATTAGAATTATTTATAGTCCAAACATTGTTCTAACTGATGTAAACAATGTACTTATCTCTTTTATAACCATTGTTAGCACTATTATAAGGCCTGCAAGTGTAGTCATCATTGCTTGATCTTCCCTTCCTGCTCTTACAAGCACTTGATATAAAACTGCAACTAAAATTCCAATAGCTGCTATTTTAAATAATAAATTAATATCCATATGTTCCATCCCTTCTTTATACTTTAAGCAAAAATAATAACAATCATAAGACCTACAATTCCGCCTAAAGTCTTATACATTTTCGCATTTTTACTTTTTTCTATTTCAGCATTTTCAATTTGCTTGTCTAAAAAATTTTGAGTAAGTTCAATCTGACTTATTTGTCCTTGTATATCAGTACTTCCAAGTGTTTTAGATAAATCTTCTATCACATTTTTATCTTCCATATTTATGCTAAAATTTGTCTTTTCTATTGCATTTTTCCATGCCATTCCAGCAGTATTTTCTTTTAATTCTTCTACAGCTATTTTAAATAACTCTCCAACTTTTTTTCCATCAAATTGTTTGCTTATTTCTGCAAATGCTTCAGGTATGGTTTCATATGTATATCGTATTTTCGTTTCAAATATGTTTAAAGCACTTTTTATATTTTTAAGTTCTTCCACTCTATCAGTATATTTATTTGATATTAGCGTTCCAATATAAATACTTGAAATAAAAATTCCAAGTAATATAATAATTTTAATTACAATCATTTGTTTGCCTCTCTTTATTTTCATATATCAGAGAAATTTCTCTATTTGAATTTATGTACAAAATTCTTTCGATTATATTTTTTGTTAGAAGTTGTCCTAAAATAGGATTGTTCATAATATCTTGCAGGCTTGAGCCATGTGCTGTAAAAATTCCCTTAACTCCTGAAGTAATAGCATATTCAATTGCATCTATGTCTTGAATTGTACCAATTTCATCTGCTACAACAACCTTTGGGCTCATAGAACGAACAAGCATTTTCATTCCAATAGATTTAGAAATATTATCAAGTACATCTGTTCGCAAGCCTATATCGTTTTGTGGAATTCCTTTATACATTGCACATATTTCACCTCTTTCATCAACTACTCCAACATTTATTCCATTAAAATTGTTATCTCCGATTACTTATAGTTCTTACTAAATCACGAAGAATTGTCGTTTTTCCTCTGCCAGGTGGTGAAAGAATTATAGTATTATAAATACTGTTTTCTTTTATATTTAATATGTATTTTAGAGCCGATTTTGAACACCCTATAACTTGTCTTGCAATTCTAAAATTTAAACTATATATGTGTGAAATATTGTTTACTTGTCCATCATTAAAAACTATATTTCCTGTAAGTCCAATTCTATGGCCACCCTTTATAGTAATATATCCGATTACATATTTGATTTTGATAAGAATAAACTGAATTATCACAAATGCGCTGAAATATTTTTAAAATATCTTCTGTGTCGGTCGTATAGCTTGTCTGTATTTCATTTTGACCAATTTTCAAAAATATTTTTCTTCCATTTCGTATTCTAATCTCTTCTAACAGCTCCAAATTATATTTCATTAATTCCTGTTTTATTTCGTCAGGAAAATATGTAAAAATTTCATTCATAAATCATTCTCCTTAAAAACAAGAAAAAAGATAGAACATATATATTAATATATATGCTCTACCTTTATATTTTAGAACTTTTTTATATAAAATTTCTCATTTACTATAATCTATGCTCTCAAGCTTTTATTCTTCCCAGTTGTGGTAAACATTCATAACATCATCTAAATCTTCAAGATTATCAATTAAACGTTGCATTTTTTCTGCATCTTTCTCACTTAAAGAAATATATGTTGTTGGAACCATTTGAATTTCAGCCTCTAAGAATTCAAGACCTTGTGATTCTAAAGCTTCACGAACAGCTCCAAAATCGTCTGGAGTAGTTGTTATTTCAAAGCACTCATCAGTTGCAGAAAAATCTTCTGCTCCGTTATCTAGTGCAAGCATCATCATATCATCTTCTGACATGTCTGTTGTTGTTCTATCTATAACAATAACACCTTTTTTATTAAATAAATATGAAACACATCCGCTTGTTCCTAAGTTTCCACCAGCTCTATCAAATGCATGTCTTACATCTGCTGCAGTTCTATTTTTATTATCTGTACTTGCTTCTACTATAACTGCAACACCGTTTGTTCCATATCCTTCATATGTAATTTCTTCATAATTTTCATTGTTTCCTGATCCTGCAGCTTTCTTTATAGCATTATTAATTGTATCATTAGGCATATTTGCTGCTTTACATTTTGCAATAACATCTTTTAATTTAGAATTACCAGCCGGATCAGGTCCACCTGCTTTAACTGCGATTAATAATTCTCTTCCTAATTTTGTAAATATTTTTCCACGAGCAGCATCTGCTTTACCTTTTTTGGCTTGAATGTTGTGCCATTTGCTATGTCCTGACATGGGCAATTCCTCCTTCTTTTCTTAAAAATCATTTTAAATTGTAACATATTTTTTATATTTTGTGTACCCCTTTTAGGAAATATTTTTATTTAATGCTATAAAATGCATCTTTATATGTTAAAATAGGAAGTTAAAAAATTAATTTTAACTTCCCCTTAATAAAACTGGTTATTTTATTATTTATTCTTTCTCAATCTTAAAGCATTTAAGATAACCGTAAAACTACTAAATACCATTGCTAGGCTTGCAATCATTGGATTTATTGAAATTCCAAAAGGTTTTAATAATCCTATCGCAACAGGTATCATCAAACAATTGTAGAAAAATGCCCAGAATAGATTCTGTTTTATGTTTTTAATTGTTCTTTCACTAATCTTAATCAATTTTAGTATTGAATCTAAGTCATTTTTAGTTAAAATAACATCACTTGAATCCATAGCAATATCAGTTCCACTTTTTACACTTACACCAATATCTGCATTGGCTAGTGCTGGACTGTCATTTATTCCATCCCCACACATCATAACTCTATTTCTATCTTCTTTTAGTTTATTTATTGTTTCTGATTTTTGAGATGGTAAAACATTTGAAATAACTTTAGTTATTCCAAGTTCTTTGCCTATCTTCTCTGCCGTTTCTTTGTTGTCCCCTGTTAGCATAATAGTTTTAATATTATGCTTTTCTAGCTTGCTTATAACATCTTTTGCATTTTTTCTTACAATATCATTTACTCCTATCAATGCTAAAATTTCATTTTCATTTGCAATATAAACAATGCTATTTCCGTTAAGTGCTAATATTTTTTCGTCTTCCAAATGATTATTTTCAATAGCAAATTTTTCTATTATTTTTCTATTTCCTAATATTATCTTTTTATTATCAACTTCTCCAATTAATCCATATCCTGCAATATTTTTAATATTTTTTACTTCTGATTTCAAAATTTTATTTTCCTGCATATATTCTACAAAGGCTTTTCCTATTGGGTGAGTAGATTTTTCTTCAATACTTCCAGCAAGTCCCATTAGTTCTTTTTCTGACAATTTACTATAATTATATATTTGTGAAATTCTTAATTTTCCATAAGTTAATGTTCCTGTTTTATCAAATACTACAGTATTAATTTTTGAAGCATTTTCTAATATTTCACTCTTTTTTACAAGTATTCCATTACTTGCACATACCCCTTCGCTTATAACTATCGCAAGTGGTGTTGCAAGGCCTAAACTGCAAGGACAAGCAACTACTAATACCGTAACAAATGTGCTTAATGCTGTTGCAAAATCATACCCTAAAATCAAATACATTACAAAACTAATTATTGCTATTATAATAACTACTGGAACAAAATATCCTGAAATTTTATCAGCAATTTTTGCTATAGGAGCCTTTGTGTTACTTGCTTCTACAACTAATTTTACTATTTCTGATACCGTCGATTCTTTTCCAATTTTTTCAGCCTTATATTTTATAAAGCCATCATAATTCAAACTTCCCGCTATTACTTTATCTCCAACATTTTTGCTTACTGGTTTACTTTCTCCTGTAATAAATGATTCGTCCAAATGAGTGCTTCCTTCTATAATTTCTCCGTCTACTGCAATTTTGTCTCCTGCCTTTGAAATTACAATATCACCTTTTTTTATTTCGTCAAGAGTTACTTCTTTTTGAATTCCATCTACTTCGATAATTGCTTTATTGGGAGTAATTTCAACCAATTTTTTTATTGCATCTTTTGTTTTATCTTTGCTTATTCCATCAATATATCTTCCAAGTTTAACAAAATAAATAACTATTGCTGCTGACTCAAAATATAAATTCATTGTATAATGCATATGTCCTTTTATAATCATATACATGCTATATAAGCTATAAACAAAACTACTTGCAACTCCAATTGTAACAAGTGTATCCATATTTGGTATTTTATGAATTAAGTTTTTATAACCATTTTTTAAAATATCATATCCATATCCAAAGAATGCTATTGTCAAAATCAATAAACAAGTAGCATAATTTATAGGGTTATGTTCTGCACTTAAAAAGCTTAAAGTTGGCAATCCAATCATGTGCCCCATAGATATATACATAGTAACTATTGCTAAAATTGTAAAAATAATAAATTGTATTTTTTCTTTTTTATTATTCTTTTCTATATTGAACTCTTTAAAAATTCCTAAACTTTTAAAACCTGCTTGTTTTATATATTTTTCTATTTTTTCTTGATTTAAAATTTGTTCATCATATGTTATTGTAGCATTTGCCATCACAAGATTTACACTTGCTTCATAAATTCCATTTTGTTTATTCAAATATTTTTCTAATCCATTTGAGCAAGCACTACAAGTCATTCCATCAATCGCAAGTATTATACTTTTCATATTATTGTTCCTCTATAATTTCAAATCCAAGATCTGTAATTCTTTCTTTGATTTGAGCAACATCCAAATCATTTTCTGATTTTACTGTTACCATTCCAGTATTATGATCTGCATCTACACTTTCTATACCATTAATCTCTGATAGAGCTGTTTTAACTCTATTTTCACATCCTCCGCAAACCATTCCATTAATTTTAATTCTTAATTCTTTCATTTATTATCCACCTCCGAGCATTATTATATACCCCTAACGGGTATTTTGTAAATAGAGTGGTATAGTCATTTTTTTGCCTAAATATAGCAGTTTTCAAAAGTATAAAAAATAGTATTACTTTTATTTGATTTATCTTTTATATTATATCATCTAAAAATTCAAATATATTTTTATAATATGTATCTGGTTCTTTATATCTTGATTCAGTATGTCCAGCACCATGTATTATAAGTTTATTTTTCTTACAATTAGCAACTTCATATAATTGTTCACACATGTATTTAGGAACAAAATCATCACTATCTCCATGAATAAATAATATTGGAGTCGTTGCCTTTTTCACTTGCTCTAATGCAGATGCTTCTTTAATATCATATTTTGCTCTATAATTTGCAACAACTTCAAACATATTCAATACTGGAAAAGCCGGTAAGTTAAATCTAGCCTTAGCCTCTGATGCAAATATATCCCATACTGATGTATATCCACTATCTTCTATTATTGCTTTAACATTGTTTGGGAGTTCATCTCCTGATGCCATCAATACTGTTGCAGCACCCATTGAAAAACCATGTAATACAATGTTAGCATTATTATTTTGCTTTATTATTAAATCTATCCAACATTTTAAGTCATCTTTATCTAACCATCCCATCCCTATATATTCGCCTTCACTTTCCCCAGTCGCTCTCATATATGGAATTAATACATTGTATCCTTTTTCTGAAAAGTGTCTTCCTACTGAAATTACTGACTCTGGATTTGAACGATAGCCATGTAAGACAATTACCCAGTTATTAATTTGTTCATCTTTTATATACTCTGTTCCTTTTAAAACAATTCCATCTTTTGCAGTAACTTCAACCTTTTCATTTTTTATTGTGCTTGTCCATTGACTGGCAAGTTGATTTTCTTCTTTTCTGTTTTCTTCTATAATTTTTGCTGTTTCATTATCAATACTAGCAGCTTCTATTGCTTCTGTATTTTTTACTTCTCTATCTCCACCACTTCCTGTCCTTAATATCGCATAATTGACAAAATAGTTGCCTATTCCTATAGTTGCTAATACGATAATTATAGCCAGCATTACTATTGCAATGAATATCTTTTTTATAATACTTGTTCTTTTATTTTTCTTTTCCATGATTAACTCCTTGTATATTTTTTGTATATTGTATCATAAAAATTATATAATTGTATAAAGCTGACCCTCTAGTCCAAAAAAGAATTGCACATGTCCAATATATTTATTTTATTTTTTCTTTTCCTTCAAAGTCTGATGGCTTTAAATTATTATATTCACAGCAAATATCTTTAACTTTATATCTATCATTTATCAATTCTTTATCATAATTTGCGTCATATAGTTCTCCTGTAAGCATTTTTTCCTTTTCTGTCATAATATCCTCCATTCATAACAAAAACTTATTATTTTATATCATAAAAGCAGATAATTATCAAATAATTACCTGCTTTTAATTATGTAGTATTTGCTTTTAATTTCTTTATACAAAGTGTCATTAAAAATTATAATAAATTTATCCAATTTCTTCTTCCATACATAATTCTAACAATTTGTATGTTATTATTTTTTATCCTATAAAATACAATATAATTATCAATCATTAATTTTCTAATTTCTAATTTTTTTATTATATCATCATCAATAATTGTATAAATTTCTGGATTATTCTTTAATGTACTTATTTCTTTTCTAATTTTTAAAATAAGCTTTTGTGCTATTTCTGGTTCTTGCAAATTATATTTAATATATTGCTTTATTTCTATTAAATCTTGTTTAGCATCTAATGAATATTCTATATTGTATTTTTTCACAAATAAACCTTCTTTCTATATTTTATCTAATTCTTCATATAATTCCTCTTCAGAAATTTTCTCACCCTTTTCTAAAGAATTTATACCTTTTTCTAATTCTTTATATAATATATGTTTATCTGTTAAAAGCTCATACAATTCAATACTCATTACAGCTAAATCTCCAGCACCATTTTTTGTAATATATACAGGTCTTTTAGTTTGATGACAAATTGTAGAAATTTCATTATAGTTATTTCTTAAATCAGAACTTGGTCTAATAATTGGCATAACATACACCTCCATCATTATTATATACATATATTATCAAAATATTGATATATTGTCAATATTTATTTTTTTAGAAAGTTTAAAAGTCTTATTTATTTTATTCCTACAAAATATTGTGCAAAATTCACATTTGGCTCTCCCTGTCCAAACGCTCCACCATGCTCTTCTTTTGAATCATCTTCTCTTGACCACACCTCTCCAAATAATACATCATCATTTAGCTCTGCGAATTTTGGAGCTAATTCTCCTAAATTATCTCTACCTGCTGTTTGTTTTATTATAATAATTCCTCCTTGTACTATATTTTTATCTAATGTCAAATTTTTATAATCACGTATTATTTTTAATTAAAATGCGACCATATATTGCAATATAGTCGCATTTAATTTTCCTAGTCTACATTTATTAATTCATATTCTCTTGTTCCAAATCCAAGTTCATCTGCTGCTTCTATTGTATGAACTCCATTTTGTCTTTCAACTCTTGCAACAAAATGGTCTCTTCCTGGATCTTTAGAATTATATACTATATCAATACAAGCTTGGTCTATGGCTATCGGATCAGTACTTGCAAGAATTCCTACGTCTTGCATACATGGATCTTCCGCAACTGCACAGCAATCACAATCAACAGACATATTACACATAACATTTATATATACAATTTTATCTTTAAACATATTATGAACTGATGATGCAGCATCTGCCATTGCCTCTAAAAATTTGTTTTGCTCTGGTAAGTTATCCCACAACTTATTTTGATCTTTTGTAACTCCTGCAGAATGAATCCAAGATTTTCCTTCTGATGAACCACAGCCAATCGAAAGTTGTTTTAATGCTCCACCATATCCGCCCATAGGATGTCCTTTAAAATGTGATAAAACAAGCATAGAATCATAATTTTTAATATGTTTTCCAACATAATTTTTCTTAATTACTTTTCCATTTGGAATATCAAGCTCTAAGTCATCACCTTCTGCATCCATTATATCTACATCAAAATACTTTGTCCAACCATGTTCTTCCATCAATTTCTCATGTTTTTCTGTTGTATTTCTTGCACCTCCATATGCAGTATTACATTCTACAACTATTCCATTTACTTTTTCAACTATAGCTTTTGCAAATTCTGGTCTAAGGTAATTTTGATTTCCTTGTTCACCAGAATGAAGTTTTACAGCAACTTTGCCAGGCAATTTTACTCCAAGAATCTCATACATTTTTACTACACTTTCAGGTGAGATTTCTTTAGTAAAATACACTTTTGATTTTTCCATTTCACATCTTTCCCTTCGTTTTTAATTTTTGTATTATATTTTTAAGTCAATACTTTTATTTCTTTTCTAAATTTTTTAATAGATCTCTGATTTCTTCTAATAATACAGTTTGTTCATCTTTTTTAACTTCTTCTACTTCTTCTACTTTTTCTTCCTTTTCTTCTTTCTTTTTAGTTAATCTCTCTATTACTTTGATAAAGAAGAATATACATATTGCAACAATTAAAAAATCAATTACATTTTGAATAAACATTCCATAGTTAACTGTTGCACTTCCAATTTTTAAACTTAATCCTGAAAAATCAATTCCACCAATTATTATACCAATTATCGGCATCAAAATATCATTTACGATTGATGTTACAATTTTGCCAAATGCTGAACCTATAACAACACCAACAGCCAAATCTATTACATTTCCTCTAGCTATAAAATCCTTAAATTCTCCAAATACTTTGCTTCCTTCTTTTATTATTTCATCTTTTCTTATATTTTTCTTTTTCATTTTTTCCTCCATTTTATTTTTCAACTATAAATTTCTTAACTGCACTTGTGTAAATCACTAAATATGATATTGATATTAAAAATCCTCCAAGTACATCACTTGTATAATGTACTCCTAAATAAATTCTACTTACTCCAATAGTACATATTAATACACTAAGTAGTATAATCAAACTCCATTTAATATATTTATTTTTTACAAATTTATATATTAAATATATCAAATATCCATAAAAGGCCAGACTAACCATAGAATGTCCAGACGGAAAACTATATCCAGTTTCTTCAATTATTCTAAATTCTGTTGGTCGTGGTCTTTGCAGTATTCCCTTTAATAGTTGATTTAATATAGTTACAATAACTATATTTGAAAAAATCGATGCACCAATTTTCTTATTTTTTATACATACAAATAGTATAATAGTTAATCCTATTAAAAATATTGCTCCTCCAAAATTAGTAATAAATTTTGCAATAGGTGTTGCAAAATCTGATATTAAAAATGTTGAAACCATCTTATATCCAATTATATCTCCGTTCATTATTTCTTTATTAAATACATCTTCAGCAATTGCTAAAAATCCTATTAAACAAATAAATAATATAATCCATTTTAAATTTTTTTCTATAAATTCCTTTATATTTTCTTTCATCCTACACCTCTTATAAATACTTTTATCACCTTCTCATAACGCGGTCCCTCTCTTTGGAATAAAAAATTTATCCATGTCATTTTATTGCTATTCCTTTCACTTGAAATATTTTCACATATTCGTTATATCATAAAAGAATATAATTATCAACTAATTCGCCATCTCTCTTTTTATCCATTCCATTATCACATTTGCAATATAATCTATCTCTTCTTCTGAAAGTTTATGTCCTTTCCTGATTCCATGAATTCTTTCCAAACACCCTCTGCAACAACATCCCGTTGCATGCTGTGCAATAAAAACTGGATGTACTTGTCTCATCGGTGTTTGCTTTCCATCGTTTTTTGGATATGCATCTGAAATTCTTTTTATTATCAAATCTTTTGCATCTGATTTAATTTTGTCTAATCCTTTTTCTTTGATATATTCCTTCATATTTCTATTTAAATGAAATGAACCTCTAAATTTACTCTTTTCTAAAGAATCTAATAATTCTGCAATATCTTTTTTCATCTTTACTCCTCTTTAAATTATTGTAATATCAATAATATCTTCAATTAAAATTTCTGTTTTATCTTCTAAAATAATTAAATTATCATTTACCTTTTTTACAATTCCTTTTACCGTTACATACTTTCCACCATTCTTTTTTTCATCAGGTATAAAATATGTAAAAGATACAGTTAATCTTTCTGATAATTTGCTTTTTATTTTCATTATCTCTTCATTTAATATTTCTTTTAATTCATCATCTATTTCTATTTTTTCATTTGTAAACCTGCCAGTCTCATTTATTACATCACCATATCCTGTTAAAGCTGCAAAAGGAGCAAATTGAGCTGACCTTGCTTTAAGTGACATCTGAGGATGCGTTTTAGATACATGATGTGGCATATTTATTATATCATTATATTTATCAGTACTACTAAACATATCTACTCCTTTCTATTCTTTATGGCCACCTATCTGGACATTTCTTTCAATTGTAGTTCCTTCTTTTTGCAAATTCATACCTTTTACAATTGCATTTTTTCCATATTTTTGTTTTATATCTATCATTGCTTTTTGAATTCTTAATTCATCCGCTTCTTTTTTTCTATTCTTATTCACTTCTTCATAATTTGTAAATAAATCTATTTGTTCATAAGACTTTTCTTTTTCATCTGCAATATTTGTAACATTATTTGCAGTAATATTCAATCTTCTAACCAATAAGTCTTTATTTATAATTCTCTCGTATAGATTTAAAGTCGCCTCCATAATAATCTTTGTAGAAGAGGTTTTATGATCTATATTAATTGTTCCATGAGCATGTTTTGGAACTTTTCTTCCATACCTATCTGTTGTAACTTCTCCATTATACTTTCCTTTAATTTCTGGATCTGTTAAATTATCAATATCATACCCAATTTCTAATACAATTTGATTTGTAACTAAATTTTTCTTAACTAAATCAAGTGATAAAAGTTCTGTCATTTCTTTTACAATGAGTCTAGTATTTTCATAGTTATATGGGCAATGCAAAACCTGACCTGAACAAATACTATTTGTAGTTGGTTTGTATGCCTTTATACTATCTATTGTTACACATTCCCATCCCCAGCTGTGATCTATTAAAAGCTCTGCATTAACGCCAAATAATTTGTATAGCAATTCTTCATTATAGATTGATGTTTTTGCTACATCTCCCATTGTGTATATGCGGTGTTGTTCCAATTTATTTGCATAGCCCTTTCCAACTCTCCAAAAATCTGTAATAGGTCTATGATTCCATAAAAGCTTTCTATAACTCATTTCATCAAGTCCAGCAATTCTTACTCCATTTTTATCTGGTTTCACATGTTTTGCAACTATATCCATTGCAACCTTGCATAAATACATATTTGTTCCTATTCCGGCAGTTGCAGTTATCCCAGTTGTTTCATATACATCTTGAATAACTTTTGTTACAAGTTTTCTTGCAGTCATATTATATGTTTTTAAATAATGTGTAACATCGCAAAAAACTTCATCTATTGAATATACATAAATATCTTCTGGTGCAAAATATTTCAAATATACATTATAAATTTGTGTACTATATTGCATATAATGTGCCATCCTTGGTGGTGCAGCAATATAGTCAAGTTGTAGACTTAAATTTTTATTTAATTCTAACTCATTTATTGATTTACCTGTAAATATATGTCCAGGAGCCCTTCTCTTTCTATCTGCATTTATCTCTTTTACCTTTTGAACTACTTCAAATAATCTAGCTCTTCCAGGTATTCCATACTTTTTTAGTGCAGGACTTACTGCAAGGCATATCGTTTTTTCTGTTCTACTACTATCTGCAACAACTAAGTTCGTAGTAAGTGGATCAAGTCCTCTTTCTCTACACTCTACAGATGCATAAAAACTTTTTAAATCTATAGAAACATATATTTTTTGTTCTTCCTGCATTGTAAGTCTCCTTTCACTTTTTTTGCCATTGTTATAACAATATTATTATATCATCCATATGTAAATTTGTAAATATGTGTTTGTATAATATTTTTGAGTAAATTGACTTTAGGTCGCCCTTTGTTCATAGCCGATTTGAGTTTCCGACTAAGAGGAGGAAAGCTCAAAGACAATGGCGATTGTAGCCTTTAATATACTAGGAAATGAGAAATTTCCTAGTATATTAAAAAAGGATGAAAATAGAGGCTACTTTTTCAGTAGCCTCATATTTTACTCCTTTATTTTTTACTATTCAAAATATATTCAACAACATCTTCAACTGTTGCAATCTTTTCAGCTTCACTATCTGGAATTTCCAAATCAAATTTTTCTTCTATATTCATCACAAGTTCTACTATATCAAGTGAATCCGCTGATAGATCATCTATAAAGCTTGCTTGCATTGTAACATTCGCTTCATTTACTCCTAATTGTTCTACTATAATTTTCTTTAATTCCTCAAATATTTCTTCTTTATTCATAATTTTATATATCCTTTCTTATTTTTTAAACTCCCATTATATTATACCCATTATCTGCATATATAACTTGACCAGTTATAGCCTCTGACATATTACTGCATAAAAATGTTGCAACATTTCCCACTTGCATTATAGTAACATTTTTGTGTAATGGCGCTTTCTCCTCAACAACTGTAAGAATAGAAGAAAAATCTTTTATTCCTTTTGCAGATAATGTTTTTATAGGTCCTGCAGAAATTGCATTCACTCTTATTCCATCTTTTCCAAGATTATCTGCTAAATATCTTACTGATGATTCAAGTGCTGCTTTTGCAACTCCCATCACATTATATCCATCTATAACTTTTTGCGAACCATAGTAAGAAAGTGTTACAAGGCTGGCATTTTTATTTAAAATGCCAAGTTCTTTAGCAATTCTTGAAACTAAAACAAATGAATAACTACTTACATCAAGTGCATGTGCAAAACCTTCTCTACTTGTATTTACAAAGTCATTATTCAAATCTTCTGTATTTGCATGTGCTATTGAGTGAACAATTGCATCTATATTACCATTTTCTTGCTTTATTTTAGTAAATACCTCTTTTACATTTTCATCCTTTGATGCTTCATTTAGCACATATGCTTTGCTTCCTTCAAATTCTGAAATAAGTTCATCTATTTTTTCTTTATTTTTTTCTCCACAATATGTAAATATTAGATTT
Source organism: uncultured bacterium (assembly GCA_905214245.1). Classification (GTDB taxonomy): domain Bacteria; phylum Bacillota; class Clostridia; order TANB77; family CAG-508; genus CALXVA01. The sequence goes on along the minus strand of CAJMLO010000005.1, from coordinate 13,739 downwards.
GCTCCATTTTCATATGCAGACTTTGCTATTCCATATGCAATACTCCATTTATTTCTAATTCCCATTATTAATATTTTTTTATTTTCAAGTAACATTTTTACCTCCTTTTAATTTTCTAAATCCTTCAATTTTTCTAAATTTTTCATATCTTTTTGTAACCAATTCTTCTTTTGTTAATTTAGAAATATTTTCAACATCCTCTAAAATATTTTTTCTTATATCTTTAGCTATCTTTTCAAATTTTTGCTCATTAATTTCAGTCGAATCTTCTATTATTTTATCGATTATTTTCATATCATATAAATCTCTAGCTGTCAACTTCATCTTTTCTGCCGCTTCTTTACATCTACTCGAATCCTTCCATAAAATACTACTATATCCTTCTGGAGATAATATTGAATATATCGAATTTTCAAGCATGTATATTTTATTTGTAACACCTATAGCAAGTGCTCCACCAGATGATCCTTCTCCAATTATAATTGATATTGTTGGAACTTTTAGCTTTGCCATTTCAAACATACTTTTTGCAATAGCTTCGCCTTGTCCTTTTTCTTCAGCTTCTACTCCTGGATATGCTCCTTTTGTATCTATAAACGTTATTACTGGTCTTTCAAACTTTTCAGCTTGCTTCATAAAACGTATAGCTTTTCTATAGCTTTCTGGATTTGGCATTCCAAAATTTCTTACAATATTTTCTTTTGTGTTTCTGCCTTTCTGCTGTGCTATTACTGTAAAATTTTTATTTTCTATCCTCGCAAGTCCACAGATTATTGCCTTATCATCTTTTGAAATTCTATCCCCATGTAATTCTACAAACTCATCAAAAATTTTATCTATGTACTCAATTGCCGTTTTTCTTTTAGGATTTCTTGCAATTTCAACTCTTTCCCATGCTGTTATATTATTACTTTTCATAGTATCTGCCTCCCTTGCTAAGCTTTATAAGCTTATACAATGTTTCTTTTAATTCATGCCTTTCAACAATTTTGTCAACAAATCCATGTTCTAACAAAAACTCTGCTGTTTGAAATCCTTCTGGTAATTTTTCTTTTATAGTTTGCTCTATAACTCTTTGACCTGCAAACCCTATCATTGCATTTGGTTCTGCTAAAACAATATCTCCCAAACTCGCAAATGATGCTGTAACTCCTCCATACGTTGGGTCTGTAAGCACAGATATATACAAAAGTCCTGCTTCATCAAGTTTAGTTAATGCTTCCGTAGTTTTTGCCATTTGCATTAAAGATATAATACCTTCTTGCATCCTTGCGCCACCTGATGTACAAAATATTATTATTGGAATTTTAAGCTTTATTGCCTGTTCTATAGCATATGTTATTTTTTCTCCAACAACTGCTCCCATGCTTCCCATCAAAAAGCCACTGTCCATTATACAAATTACTATATTTTCTCCATTAATTTTTCCTGTTCCACATGCAACAGCTTCTTCTAATCCTGTTTTTTCTCTTAAATTTTTCAACTTTTTAGGATAGTCGTCAAATTCTAATGGGTTAGTTGTTTCAATATTTAAATCAAATCTTTTATATGTTCCCTTATCAATTATAAGTTCTAACCTTCTATTAATATGCATTCTAAAATAATGACCACAATTAGGACAAATATTGTAATTTTCTCTAACTGTTTCTTTATACAAAATTTCTTTGCACTTTTCGCATTTTACCCATTTTCCAACAGGTATATCTATATTTGCTTTTTTATTTATCAAAGCTTTATTTTCTCTTTTTTTAATTTTATCAACAATCATTTTCTTTCCCTACTTTAATATTTCCTTTTCAATAAATGAAGTATCAAAATTTCCTCTTATAAAATTTCTATTTGTTATTATATCAAAAAGAAAATCTCTATTTGTATCAACACCATCTATAACTAGCTCCTCTAGTGCTCTTTTCATTTTGCTAATTGCTTCATTTCTATTTGAGCCATATGCAATTATTTTTGCAATCATAGAATCATAATATGGAGGGATTAAATATCCATTATATATTGCTGTATCTATTCTTATCCCATTTCCTCCAGGAAAATTCATATCATTTATTTTCCCCGGTGATGGTCTAAATTTTTGATTAGGATTTTCTGCATTAATTCTACACTCAATTGCATGGCCTCTAAATTCAATTTCCTTTTGTTTTACTTTTAATGTTTCTCCTGCTGCAATTTTTATTTGTTCTTTTACTAAGTCTATTCCTGTTCGCATCTCTGTTATTGGATGCTCTACTTGAATTCTCGTATTCATTTCCATAAAATAAAAATTCTTATCACTATCAACTAAAAACTCAACTGTACCTACACTTGTATAACCTGCAATTTTTGCAACCTTTACAGCAATATTTCCCATTTTACATCTTAATTTTTCATCAACAATTGTAGATGGTGTTTCTTCTAATATTTTTTGATGTTTCCTTTGTATTGTACAATCTCTTTCACCTAGATGAACTACATTTCCATGTTCATCTGCCATTATTTGAATTTCTACATGTCTAGGCTCTTTTATATATTTTTCTATGTAAATCTCATCATTTCCAAACGAGTTTTTTGCCTCTTGTTTTACTAAATTATAATTTTCTTCAAGTTCATTAAAAGAATTAACAAGTCTTATTCCTTTTCCGCCACCACCTGCTGACGCCTTCAACAGTATAGGATATCCAATTTTTTCACATACAAGTATTGCTTCTTTCAAGTTGTTTATACTACCTTCAGAGCCTTCAATAACAGGTATTCCTTCTTTTCTCATAAGTTTTTTACTATTTGATTTATTACCAAGTAAATCGATAATTTCTGATTTTGGTCCTATAAATTTTATATTTGATTCTTCACATATTTTGGCAAATTGTGAATTTTCTGATAAAAAACCAAACCCTGGGTGAATACTATCCGCTTTTGTAATATTTGCCGCTTCTATAATATTTTTAATATTCAAATAACTTTTTTTAGAATCCGCAGGTCCTATACAAACTGCCTCATCTGCAAGTTTTGTGTGTAATGCATCTTTGTCAGCTTCTGAATAAACAGCCACTGTTTTAATATTCATTTCTTTGCATGCTCTTATTATTCGAACTGCTATTTCTCCTCTATTTGCAATTAAAATTTTATTCAAGTTTTTTCCTCCTTATACAATAGCAAATGTAAATTCACCTTTTGCGACCAATTTTCCTTCAACCGTCGCAATTCCTTCTCCAACTCCTATTGGTCCTTTTTCTTTTATAATTTTTACTTCAAGTTTTAACCTATCTCCAGGAATAACCATTTTTTTAAATTTCATTTTATCAATTCCAGCAAACAACGCATTTTTTCCTTTATTCTCTTCCTTAGAAAGAATTGCAACAGCACCAGCCTGAGCAAGTGACTCTGCAATAAGCACTCCAGGCATTATTGGATTTGCAGGAAAATGTCCTTTAAAATACCATTCATCTATGCAAACATTTTTATATGCTATTGCCATATTTCCAGGTATATACTCCTCTATTTCATCTATCATCAAAAATGGTTCTCTTTGCGGAATTATCTCTTTTATTTTTTCTTTATTTAACATCTTGTCCTCCTGTATTTATCTCTAGCTAATGGCAAACAATTTACTTCCATATTCAACTGGTTCTCCGTCTTTTAAAAATATTTCAGTAATCTTCCCATCGTATTCACATTCAATTTCATTCATCAATTTCATAGCTTCTATTATACAAAGTGTATCACCTTTTTTTACAACCTTTCCAATTTCAACATATGGATTTGAAGTAGGCGATGGTTTTAAATAAAATGTTCCAACCATAGGAGATTTTACAATTTTGCCTTCAACTTTATCTTCACCATTTTTCTGTGGACATATCATATTTTCAGTATTTAATTCAGTTTTTTCTATTACATTTTCCTCAGATTTAATTATAGTATTTGATTTCTTCTCTTCCTTCTTCATACTAATTTTAGTTCCATCTGGAAAGTCTATATCAATACTTGAAAGTTTAGATTCTCCCATATCATTCATAAGCTGTTTTATTTTTTTATATTCCATTATTTGTCTTCCCACCTTTTTAATATATTACTATTTTTATGACCTCCAAATCCTAAAGAATTTGACATAACAATGTTAAGTTTTGCATTTCTTACCTCATTTGCAACAATATCTAAATCACACTCTTCATCTTTTTCTTTATAATTGATTGTCGGAGGTATGATTTGATCTTGTAATGCTTTTATGCAAAATATTGCTTCAACTCCACCTGCAGCTCCAAGTAGATGACCAGTATTTCCCTTAGTTGAACTTACAGGCAAGTTATATGCTTTTTCCTTAAATACATTTTTTATAGCCATGGTCTCTGTTGAATCATTCAAATGAGTAGAAGTACCATGTGCATTTATATAATCAATATCATTTGAATTAATATTTGCATTTTCTATTGCTCTTATCATTGCTTTTTTTGCACCATCTCCATCAGGACAAGGAGATGTGATATGATATGCATCTGTTGTAGCGCCATACCCAATTATTTCTGCGTAAATGTTTGCATTTCTTTTTAATGCATGTTCAAGTTCTTCTAAAACAACAACTCCTGCACCTTCACCCATTACAAATCCATTTCTTTCCTTATCAAATGGTATACTTGCTCTATTTTTATCTGTACTACTTGATAAAGCCTTCATATTTTCAAATCCTGCTACACCAACTTCACAAATAGAACTTTCTGTTCCTCCAGCAATAACTATATCTTCCTGTCCCATGATAATTGTTTTATATGCCTCTCCAATTGAGTGAGTTGAAGACGCACATGCTGTTACAATCCCCATTGATTCCCCTTTAAAACCAAATTCAATCGCAATATTTCCAGAAGGCATATTTGCAATTGACATTGGAATAAACATTGGAGAAACCCTTTTATTACCTTTTTCAAAATATGCTTCACACTGATTTTGTATTGTTGTAAGTCCTGCTATACCAGAACTCACAAATGTTCCAACTCTATCAAAATCAGTATTTTCTCTTTCAATTTTTGAATCAGCTATTGCTTCTCTTGCCGCAATTATTGCAAATTGTGAAGACCTATCTAATCTTTTAGCTTGCTTTAAATCAAAATATTCTAATTGGTCATATTCTTTTACTTCAGCATCTAATTTTGTTTTAAAATTTGATGCATCAAATAATGTAATTTCATCAATCCCACATTTCTTTTGTTTTATTGAATTCCATGACTCCAAAACATTTTTTCCAATTGGAGTAATTGCTCCTAAACCTGTTATAACAACTCTTTTTTTCAATTTTAATTCCTCCTACATAACCATTCCACCATCAATGTTTATAACCTGACCTGTTATATATGAACTCTCTTCCGATGCCAGAAATTTAACAACATTTGCAACATCTGTAGCATTTCCAAATCTTTTCAATGGAATATTTTTAATTAACTCCTGTTTAATCTCGTCTTTTAAAATATTAGTCATATCTGTTTGTATAAAACCTGGAGCAACTGCATTTACAAGAATATTCCTGCTTCCAACTTCTTTTGCAAGACTTTTAGTAAATCCAATTATCCCTGCTTTTGAAGCCGAATAATTTGTTTGACCTGCATTTCCAGTTATTCCTACAACAGAAGAAATATTTATAATCCTACCATTTTTTTGTTTCATCATATATGGAATTACATTTTTAGTAATATTAAATGTTCCTACCAGATTCACATCAATAACATCTGTAAAATCAGATTCTTTCATTCTCATAAGCAACATATCTCTTGTAATTCCAGCATTATTTACAAGAACATCTATTTTTCCAAATTCACTAATTATTTGTTTTATCATATTGGTACATGCCTCAAAATCAGAAACATCACCGCAAACTGCTATACATCTTACATTAAGTCCCTTTATTTCATTTAACAATTCCGTTAAATCATCGTTTTCTGTTCTATAATTTATAGCAATATCATATCCACAACTTGCAAGTTTTAAAGCAATACTTTTTCCAATTCCACGTGTAGCACCTGTTATAAATGCAACTTTACTCATTTTCTCTACTTCCTTCCTATCATATTGTTAAATTAGATTTTATTATCCGAATCGTATTAATTACATCTTCTAAACTTTTGCAATCATTAATACTAAAAATTTTTATCTGTTTTTCAAATTTCATCCTTTTAACAAATCCACTTAAAGTCCTACTAGGTCCTATTTCAATAAATGTATCAATTCCATTCTCATACATTGTTGTCAAGCAATTTGAAAATTTTACTGGACTTATAATGTGATTTGATAAAATATCTACTAAATTATCATCATTGTCATAAATCTCGCCATTAACATTTTTTACAACATGGCTATTTTTATGATTTATTTTGATTTTTTCAAGTTCTTTTCTAAGCATATTTGAACATTCTTGTAATTTTTCTGTATGAAACGGTCCTTCTGTCTTTAAAACACTGACCTTCTTTGCTCCAAATTCTTTTGCAAATATGCTTGCTTGTTCAACTGCTTTTTCATCTCCAGAAATTACAACTTGACCTATAGTATTAAAATTTGCAGCAGATACAAAACCGTTTTTTACTTTTTTACATGCTTCAATAACCTTTTCATCATCAAGTCCAAGTATTGCAGCCATTTTCCATTGGCCTTTTGGGGTAAATTCTTGCATTATTTCTCCACGTTTTTTTACAAGTCTTACTCCATCTTCAAATGAAATTACTTCATCTTCTATAAGTGCTGTATATTCACCAAGACTTAATCCTGCTGATATATCTGCTTTTATATTATTTTCCTTTAAAACTTGAACTATCGCCAAACTTTCTGTTAACACTGCAAGTTGAGTATTTTTTGTTTTATTTAATTCTTCTTCTGGCCCTATAAAAGATATATATTTTATGGGAATGCCAGTTATCTTTTCAACACTATCATACACTTTTTTAGCAGGTAAATAATTTTCATATAAATCTTTTCCCATACCTACTGTCTGTGAACCTTGACCAGAAAATAAAAAACCTATTTTCAAACTTTAATCCTCCTATTAATTTCTTTTTCAAATATATTGCAAAATTCAGCTATAACTTCTTCTCTATCAATATCTACTTTAAATTCATTTTTTATAGATGTCGCAATATCTTTTATATCATTCGTAAAATATTTTTTATTTATATTAATCCCAATACCAATAACCAAATATTTTATATATTTACCATTTATTTTTCCTTGTGTTAAAATACCACCTATTTTTTTGTTATTAATCATAAGATCATTAGGTACTTTTATTTGAATATTGATTTTATATTTTTCTCTAAACATATCTACCAAAATTTTTGCAGTATCTATTGTTAGGCCATCAAGCCTTTCAATCTCACAATTTGTTTGGATATAAAAAGAAAATGCTATATTACCTTTTTCGTCAGTATGCCAAATTCTGCCATGTGTACCCTTTCCTGCTGTTTGAATGTCAGCCATAATTACACTGCCATTTATTATTTGTCCCTTTTTGATTCTTCTAAAAATTTCATTTTGTGTTGAATCTATTTCTTCATAAAAATAAAAATCTCTACCAAGAAAATTAGTTTTCAAATTTCTCAATTTCATCTAAATTAGCCTGCCTTTTTATTTTGTTTGTTGTTGTTTTTATTAAATCCTTTTCAGATAAAATCATACCACGAATCGCCTTATACTTAGGCATTTGCCTATTAAGTTCTTTAATCTTTTCAAATAAAACCTTATATATTTCATCATCTGTTTCAACCTTATATGCATTTTTCACAATTTCTCTATCAAACACAATTTTTACATTTATTTTTACATTTTCTGTATCTCTAGATTGCCTTTTTCCAAAAATAAATGATTCCTTCACACCTTCTATTTTGTTTACTAAACTTTCCATTTCCTCAGGAAATATATTTTTTCCATTTTTTAAAACAATAACACTTTTCTTTCTACCACAAATAAAAATATACCCATCTTCATCTATCTTAGCCAAATCTCCTGTATAGAACCAATCACCTCTAAAAGCCTCTTTTGTTGCCTTTGCATCATTATAATATCCCATTGCAACATTTGGTCCTTTTACAACAAGCTCTCCAATTCCTTCAAAATTAATATCTACCAGTTTAGCTTCAACACTTGGTACTGTTTTTCCAATTGATCCACATCTATATTCTTTGCTAGTTCCAACAGCTACAACAGGTGATGTTTCTGTAAGACCATATCCTTGCACTAAATTAAATCCAAGCCTTCTGTATCCATCTTCAATTTTAGAGTCAAGAGCTGCTGCACCAGAAATAAATAATTTTATATTTCCTCCAAGTAAATTATGAATATCTTGAAAAGCTTTTTTCTTATCTTTCATTGATGCATTTTTTAAATTTTCTTCTTTTTCTAAAATTTCCTCCAGTTTTCCTTGCTTTTCTAACTGTTTTCTAATCATCATAAAGATACGTTCATAAATTCCAGGTACGCACGCCATAACAGATACTTTGTATTCATTTAAGTTTTCTACAATATGCCTTAGTCCATCGCAAAATACTGTTGTAGCACCTTTATATAGAGAAAACAAAAAGCCAACTGTACACTCAAACACATGATGTATTGGTAGTATAGATAAAAGCGTGTCATCAGATGTTATATCTAATATACTACCAATATCCATCAAATTTGAGCAAATATTTCTATGAGATAATGCAACAACTTTTGAAGCAGACGTTGTACCAGATGTAAAAAGCATAATGCTCATTTTTTCACTATCAATTTTAGCATTTATAAAATCTTTTTTTCCTTTTTCTAATAATATTTTTCCCTTTTTTATAAGTTCTTTTTCAGAATAAATACCATCTTTACTTACAGTTCTATCCATCGAAATAATGTGTTTAAGTTTATTGCTTTCATTAAATTTAATTTTCGTTAAAACTTCTTCATATTTTTCAGAACAGAATATGGCTTCAACTTCTGATCTCTCAATCAAGGATTCTAGTTCATTTTCAGGTAAAGATTTATCAAGTGGAACTACAACCCCTGTACCGCAAACAATTGCCAAATATGCAAGTTCCCATTCATATCTATTTTCGCCAATTACAGCAATTCTTTTATCTTTAAGTCCAATATCAATTAGTGCTGTACCTAAATTATCTATCATATCTCTTACTTGTCCATGCGTAAGATTTATATACTCTTTGTCATTTTCTTTTTTTCTTATTTTATATGCAATTTTATCTTTGTACATTTTTTTTGTTTTGTTTAGCATATCCTTTAAATTATGTATTTCAATAATGTCATATAATTTTTCGCTCATACATTTTTCCTTTCCATTTGTAAATTTGTATATTTTTTATATCACATTTTTTTAACATAGTCTTTAGACTGGAAGGTCAGTACAATTTTGAAATTTTAAAGAAACAAAGCAACTTTAGGTCGCCCTTTGTCCAAAGCCGATTTGAGTTTTCGACTAAAAGGAGAAAATCTCAAAGGCAATAGTGATTATAGCATTTTTATATACTAGGAAATGAGAAATTTCCCATAAAAAAAAATACATGCTTTACGTTTCATAAAACATGTATTTTACTATATTTTATTCTAATCTATTCTGATCTTAATGCAAGAACAGGATCTTCTTTAGCAGCTTTTTTAGAAGGGATTAATCCTCCAATTAAAGTAAGTACTGTACTTAAAACTATAAGAATTAATCCTGACATAGCAGGAAGAGATGCAGTAACATTAACTCCTTGAGCAAGTTTATGAATTATGCCATTAATAGGAATTAAAAGAAGTACGGTAAGAACTATTCCTATAATTCCAGCAAGTAGTCCAATCATAAATGTTTCAGCATTAAATACTTGCGAAATATTTCTTTTAGAAGCTCCAATTGCCCTTAAAATACCAATTTCTTTCTTACGTTCAAGAACACTTATATATGTTATAACTCCAATCATTATAGATGAAACAACAAGTGATATTGCAACAAACGCAATAAGAACATAGCTAATTACATTTACAATAATAGTAACTGAATTCATAAGAGTTCCAACCATATCTGTATACGAAATTACTTTATCTTCATTTCCCTCAGCTTCCATTTTAGAATTGTACTGTTCTAAAATTGCTGTAATCTTTTCATTTGATTCAAAATTCTTTGGATAAATACTAATTCCATCTGGTTTATCTAAATTTGCATAATTAAGTTTTTTCAAATTATTGTCATATGTGTTTTGTTTTTTAGTCATTAAAGATGCAAAAAGTTCAGATAATTCCTCTTCATTCATATTTATTTTAATTGCACTTGCAAATGCCTTTGTATCAATACTAATTGCTTTTGGAATTGAACTTGCCATTTGCCTCATACTTTTTGTCATTTCTTTTTGAATTGTTTTTGTTAGTTGGTCTGCAAACTTATTCATATAACTTTGCATAATTTTATTAACCTGTGTATCTAAATCATTTGACTTTATAATTTGTGTTAAATGTTTAGTCATTATTGCTTTTGCTTCATCAGATTTTATAAAATCTTGTAAATATTTATCTGCATTTGGAATATCTATAATATTATTCTTTTTTAAATATTCCTTGTATCCTTCCATTAGGTCATTTACAAGAGCCTTCTTTTCATCTTCTGATACAGAAAATTTTATACTCTTAAGAGCTGTATTAAAATCGAATTCAGGCAGAGTCATATTTTTGATAGCCTTATTTAAACTTGAAGTATCAACCTTTATCTTAGATTGGTCAATTTTAAAAGCTTTTTTCATTGCATTTGTATCAATCTCAAATAAAGAATTCATATCAAATGAGGAAGAATCATCATCTTCTCCAAATTTTTTTCCAGTAAATACGTCAACCTTTGGTGATTTTAATTGTTCTTTTACAATTTTGCTATTTTCAGCATTTTCTATCACATGAGTTGTAAGTTCTACTGGATAATAAATTCCAGTTTGAAGCATATATGCAGAAACACCTTCTTTAGGTTGCAAAACACCTACTATTTTTATGTCTTCTGCTTTATCTATGACATTTTTCATATATTTTTCATTGTCAGATTTGTCGTTCCAAACTTTATATTTAGAATCATATTCATAACAATCACTTGCATTTACAAGTTTAAACTTTATTTTTAACATATCCTCATAAGAATACGAATCTGAAATATCAGGTGTATTTACCTGCTCCTCTTTAGAAAATTGCTCAATCATCATATCAAGTTCATCATAATTTCTTAATCCCAATGTATATGTTAGAAAATCACTTATATTTCCTTTAGATGTAAGTACAAGCACACATTCATTGTATGCTGTAGGAAGTCTACCTGCTTTTACATCATATTGGCTTTCATAAAGTTTACTATCTTGTGGTAATTCAAAAAACACATCTGTACTCATCATGCTAGACATAACACTATTTGAACTTGTTGTTGAACCAATTCCAAGACTTGAAAAAGAAGTATTTGGATTAAGCTGTCTTATGCTTTTTGTATCTGCACTATAAATTCTTGGAGTAACATTATAGCTATATTCAATCGCCTTTGTATATTCTTTTATATCTGTCTCATCACTTTCTAAATAATTTTTAAGTGAAACCAAATCATTTGAGCCAATTGTTGAAAACATACTTGTAAGCATATTTGTAACATTTATTCCATCTGTATTTTCCCTGCTATCCTCTGTTTTTGTTTTATCAGAAAGCATTGCAGTAAGGTCAATTCCAGATTTATTAATTTTAAGAGGGTATTCAGACAAAGTTTCCTCTTCAACAGATTTAATATATGTGTTAACACCATTTGAAAGAGATAAAATAAGAGCAATACCTATAATACCTATTGAACCTGCAAAAGAAGTTAAAAAAGTTCTACCTTTTTTAGTCTTCAAATTATTAAAACTAAGTGCAAGAGAAGTAAAAAATGACATCGATGTTTTGCCCATATTTTTGTGTTTAGCTTCTGCAGATTTATTTTCCACAATATATGGATCACTGTCAGATATAATTTTACCATCTTTTAAATTAACAATACGAGTAGCATATTCTTCAGCAAGCTCTGGATTATGCGTTACCATAACTACAAGTCTGTCTTTGGCAACCTCTTTTAAAAGTTCCATTACTTGAATACTTGTTTCACTATCAAGTGCGCCTGTTGGCTCATCTGCAAGAACAATATCAGGATTATTTACAAGAGCTCTTGCAATTGCAACTCTTTGCATTTGTCCGCCAGACAATTGATTAGGCTTCTTATGAATTTGTTTTTCAAGTCCAACTTGTTTTAAAGCATCAATTGCTCTTTTCTTTCTATCCTTTTTTGATACACCAGAAATAGTTAAAGCAAGCTCCACATTTGATAAAATAGTTTGATGTGGAATTAAATTATAGCTCTGAAAAACGAACCCAATAGTATGATTACGATAAGAATCCCAATCCCTATCTTTATATTTTTTTGTGGAGATTTCATTTATAATCAAATCTCCTTTATCATACCTATCAAGTCCACCTATGATATTAAGAAGTGTTGTTTTTCCTGATCCACTAGGTCCAAGAATTGCAACAAACTCATTATCTCTTAAATTTAAGCTTACATTATCAAGTGCTTTTTGCACTAAATTTCCTGTCCTATATTCTTTATAAACATTTTTAATCTGTAACATATTCTCATTTTCCTTTTAACAATATCAATATATTAGATTATACCATTTTATTCATAAATATGCTACATGAAACACCAAACTTTCACAAAAACAAACGCTGTTTTTGAGTTTATTTCCTCAAAACAGCGCTTGTTTATCCAAGTGCAACATCTAAAACCATCATCAAAACAAATCCAAATACTAATCCAATGGTAGCAAGATTTTTATTTTCTTTTACAGACTCTGGCAAAAGTTCCCTTGCTACAACTGCTATCATTGCACCTGCTGAAAATGCAAGTAGAATTGGCATTATACTTCTTACTGCAAGAACTAAAATAACTCCAATTACTGCAGATAAAGGCTCAACCAAAGCAGATGCCTGCCCTATTAAAAAACTCTTGTTTCTTGAAAAGCCTTCACTTCTAAGAGGAAGTGACACAGCTGCACCTTCTGGAAAATTTTGTATTCCTATTCCTATTGCAAGCATTAATGCACCTAATACTGTCATACCTGGTACTCCTGCTGCAATTCCACCAAATGCAACACCTATTGACATTCCTTCTGGTATATTGTGTATCGTTATAGCTGATACTAAAAGAATACTTCTTTTTAACGAATTTGCACTCTTTATACCTTTCTTATTTTTTAAAACCTTATCCAAAAATCTATCAGAAAGTATTACAAACAATCCACCTACTATAAAGCCTATTGCCGGTGGTAACCACGCTATGTAACCAAGTTTTTCCGATAAATCTATTGCTGGTTCTATTAATGACCAAAACGAAGCTGCAAGCATTACTCCAGCACTAAAACCAAGTATTGTATTTAAAACCTTTTTATTAACTTCTTTAAAAAAATATACAACAAGTGCTCCAAGTGCTGTTATTCCCCATGTAAATGTTGTTGCAATCATTGCTTGTATAACGGGGGATAAATTTTCAAACCAATACAATTTTTTCACCACCTTACAATTATATTTTATGTATACTTGTATTGTGTTGTTACAAAATTTATTAGTCTGTTATATTTTATATTAACTCCTGATTATCAAATTAGGTTATTTTCATAACATTGTTATCGTTTGTCAAAATTGTAATTTATCGCTATCATTAACATGACTCTTTCTCAACTTTATTCAAATAGAAATTATATATTTTATTGTTT
>CAJMLO010000004.1 GCA_905214245.1 uncultured bacterium | reverse complement strand
AGAATTGGTTTAACAAGACTTGAAAGAGTTGTAAGAGAAAGAATGACAATTCAAGACTTAGATGTTGTAACACCACAAACTTTAATTAATACAAAGCCAATTACATCATCTATTAGAGAATTCTTTGGAAGTTCTCAATTGTCACAATTCATGGATCAAACAAACCCACTTTCAGAATTAACACATAAAAGAAGAATTTCAGCTTTAGGACCTGGTGGTCTTTCTCGTGAAAGAGCAGGATTCGAAGTTAGAGATATTCACTATACACATTATGGTAGATTATGTCCAGTTGAATCTCCAGAAGGACCAAACATTGGACTTATATCTGCACTTTCATCATTTGCTATTATTGATGAATATGGATTTATAGAAACTCCATATAGAAAAGTGGTTGATGGTGTTGTTACAGATGAAGTTGTATATATGCCAGCAGATGAAGAGGATAAATATATTATCGCTCAAGCATCTGAGCCACTAGACGAAAACAACAGATTCGTAAAAGATAGAATTAGAGTTAGAATTAGAGAAGAAATTACACTTGCAGACAGAGATAAAGTTAATTTTGTAGACGTATCTCCAAAACAATTAGTTTCTGTTGCAGCTGCCATGATTCCTTTCTTGGAGCATGATGACGTAAAACGTTCTTTGATGGGTTCTAACATGCAACGTCAAGCTGTTCCACTACTTATGCCAGAGGCTCCAATTGTTGGTACAGGTATGGAATATAGAGCTGCAAAAGACTCTGGAATTACAGTTACTGCAAAAAATGCAGGTGTTGTAGAAAGAGTTACTGCAGACGAAATAATTATTAGAAATAGTAAAGACGAACTTGACAAATATAAATTAAGAAAATTCAAGAGAACAAATGGTGGAACATGTATCAATCAAAGACCAGTTGTTGTTAGAGGAGAAAGAGTTAAAGCAGGAGACCTTATTGCTGATGGACCATCTACAAAAGACGGCGAAATGGCACTTGGTAGAAATGTTTTAATAGCATTTACTACATGGGAAGGTTACAACTACGAGGATGCTGTTCTAATTAATGAAAGACTTGTAAAAGAAGATGTTTATACATCAATTCATATTGAAGAATATGATTGCGAATGTAGAGATACAAAACTTGGACCAGAGGAAATCACAAGAGATATACCAAATGTTGGTGATGATGGTCTAAAAGACTTAGACGAAAATGGAATTATAAGAATTGGTGCTGAAGTAAGACCTGGAGATATTTTAGTTGGAAAAGTTACTCCAAAGGGAGAAACAGAGCTTACTGCAGAGGAAAGATTACTTCGTGCTATATTTGGTGAAAAAGCAAGAGAAGTTAGAGATACTTCACTTCGTGTTCCACACGGAGAAGGCGGAACAATTGTAGATATTAAGATATTTACAAGAGATAATTCAGATGAATTAGGCCCTGGAGTAAATCAAATTATCCGTTGCTATATAGCACAAAAAAGAAAAATATCTGTTGGTGATAAAATGGCTGGACGTCATGGTAACAAAGGTGTTATTTCAAGAATATTACCAGAAGAAGATATGCCATTTATGCCAGATGGTACACCAGTTGATATAGTTCTAAACCCACTTGGTGTTCCTTCTCGTATGAATCTTGGTCAAGTTTTAGAGGTTCACTTAGGTATGGCTGCAAAAGCATTAGGATGGAAAGTTGCAACACCTGTATTTGATGGTGCAACAGATGAAGAAATTAGAGAGCTATTAAAACAAGCTGGACTTCGTGAAGATGGAAAAACAACATTATATGATGGTAGAACAGGTGATGCATTTGATCATCCAGTAACAGTTGGTGTTATGTACATGCTTAAACTTCACCACTTAGTTGATGATAAAATTCATGCTCGTTCAACAGGACCTTACTCACTTGTAACACAACAACCTCTAGGTGGTAAAGCACAATTTGGTGGTCAACGTTTCGGTGAGATGGAAGTTTGGGCATTAGAGGCTTATGGTGCAGCATACACATTACAAGAAATGTTAACAGTTAAATCTGATGACGTTGTTGGACGTGTTAAAACATATGAAGCAATTGTTAAAGGAGAAAATGTACCAGAACCGGGTGTTCCAGAAGGATTTAAGGTATTAATTAAAGAACTTCAATCTTTAGGATTAGATGTAAGACTATTGTCAAAAGACAATAAAGAACTTGAACTTAAAGAAAACATTGATGACGGAATCGATTTTAATATGGATGACAAAAAAATAGGAGATACTGTTATTAATGAGCAAGAACTTAATGATGGGTATAGCGAAGAAGTAGTTGAAGCAGATGATATGGATGAAAACGAAGATGAGGATTTATTTGAAAAATTTTCAGATAATGATTTAGCATTAGACATTGATGAAGACTCAAATATAGACTTATTAAATGATGAAGATATAGACGAGTAATAAATATAATTGAATAGTTTTTAAGAAAGTTTAAATTCGACCAAATGGAATTGCAGGAGCAGGGGATAGAAATTTAAACTTTCTAAAAACAACTTAAAAATATAATCGGGGGAGGCTGAATCCAAGAGTGGACGAATTAGAAGTTTTTGATAAAATAAAAATAGGATTAGCATCAGATGAAAAAGTAAGAGAATGGTCAAAAGGTGAAGTTAAAAAGCCTGAAACTATCAATTACAGAACATTAAAACCAGAAAGAGATGGTCTATTTTGTGAGAGAATATTTGGACCAACTAAAGATTGGGAATGTCATTGTGGAAAATATAAAAGGGTAAGATATAAAGGAATCGTTTGTGACCGTTGTGGTGTAGAGGTTACAAAATCAAAAGTTAGACGTGAAAGAATGGGACACATAGAGCTTGCAGCTCCTGTTGCTCATATTTGGTACTTTAAAGGTATTCCAAGTAGAATAGCTTTAATGCTAGATGTTTCACCAAGAAACCTAGAAAAAGTAATTTATTTTGCTTCATACATAGTTTTAGACAAAGGTACAACAGACTTAATGAAAGCACAAGTTTTAACAGAAAAAGAATTTCATGATGCAGAAGAAAAATATGGAAGAGGTTCTTTTACAGCTAAAATGGGTGCAGAGGCAATTAGAACATTACTAGAAGAAATTGACCTTGATAAATTATCAGAAAGTTTAAGAAAAGATTTAGAAAAAGCAAGTGAGCAAAAAAGAGCAAAACTTGTAAAAAGATTAGATACAGTAGAGTCATTTAGATTATCAGGAAACCGCCCAGAGTGGATGGTTATGAATGTTGTTCCTGTAATTCCACCAGAATTAAGACCAATGGTTCAACTTGATGGTGGTAGATTTGCAACATCAGACTTAAATGATTTATACAGAAGAGTTATCAATAGAAATAACAGATTAAAAAGATTATTAGAATTAGGTGCTCCAGAGATTATTGTAAGAAATGAAAAAAGAATGTTACAAGAATCTGTAGATGCACTTATTGATAATGGTAGACGTGGTAGACCTGTTACAGGTGCTGGAAACAGACCTTTAAAATCTTTATCAGATTTATTAAAAGGAAAACAAGGTAGATTCCGTCAAAACCTACTAGGTAAGCGTGTTGACTATTCAGGACGTTCAGTTATCGTTGTAGGACCAGAGCTAAAAATATATCAATGTGGTGTGCCAAAAGAAATGGCAGTTGAGCTATTTAAACCATTTGTAATGAAAGAACTTGTAGGACGCGGAATTGCACACAATATTAAAAATGCAAAAAGAATGGTAGAAAGATTACGCCCAGAAGTATGGGATATATTAGAGGAAGTTATAAAAGATCATCCTGTAATGTTAAACCGTGCTCCAACACTACATAGACTTGGTATTCAAGCATTTGAACCAGTTTTAGTAGAAGGTAGAGCAATCAAACTTCATCCACTTGTTTGTACAGCATTCAATGCTGACTTCGATGGTGACCAAATGGCTATTCACCTTCCATTATCTCCAGAGGCACAAGCAGAAGCAAGATATTTAATGCTTTCTGTAAATAACTTGTTAAAACCACAAGATGGTAAACCGGTTACAGTACCTACACAAGATATGATTCTAGGTGCATATTACCTAACAATGGATGTTGAGGGAGAGCCAGGAGAAGGAACATACTTTACATCTCCTGATGAAGCTGTTATGGCATATGCAAACCATCAATTAGGAATGCATGCAAAAATATATGTAAGAATTACCAAAGAGATTGATGGTGAATTAAAGAGCAAAAAAGTTCAAACAACAGTTGGTAGATTAATATACAATGAGGGAATTCCTCAAGACTTAGGTTTTGTTGATAGAACAAATCCAGATACAATGTTTGATCCAGAACTTAACTTTACAGTTATGAAGAAAAATCTTGGAAAAATCATTGCAAAATGTATAAATGTTCATGGATTAAGTAAAACAGCAGAGCTACTAGACTATATTAAATCTACAGGATATAAATATTCTACAATAGCTGGTATGACGGTTTCTGTTGATGATGTAAAAGTGCCACCAGCAAAAGCTAAAATACTTGAAGATGCTAATGTAGAAGTTGACAAAGTAGCAAAACAATATAGACGTGGTTTAATAACAGATACAGAAAGATATAACTCAGTTATTAAAATTTGGGAAAAGGCAACTGATGAAGTTACAGAAGCTATGAAAGATAACTTTGATAGATTAAACCCAGTTTACATGATGTCTGAATCTGGAGCCAGAGGTAATATAAACCAATTAAGACAAATTGCAGGTATGCGTGGTCTTATGGCTAGTACAACAGGTAAAACAGTAGAGATACCTATTACATCATCATTTAGAGAGGGACTAGATGCACTAGAGTACTTCATTTCTGCACACGGTGCTAGAAAGGGACTAGCAGATACAGCTTTAAGAACAGCCGATTCTGGATACTTAACAAGAAGACTTGTTGATGTTTCACAAGATATTATCGTAAGAGAACATGATTGTGGAACACATGAAGGAATTGAAGTTGCTGATATCAAAGATGGTAACCAAACAGTTGAAAAATTGGCAGAGAGATTACTTGGTAGATATCCACTTGAAGATATTATCAATCCAAATACAAACGAAGTTATTGCTGATACAAATACACTTATCACAGAAAATATTGCAGATAAAATTGTTGCAGCAGGTATTGAAAAAGTTAAAGTACGTTCAGTACTTGGTTGTAGAACAAGCCATGGTGTTTGTGCAAAATGTTATGGTATGGGACTTGCAACACGTGAAGAAGTTAACATTGGTGAATCTGTAGGTATTATAGCAGCTCAATCAATTGGTGAGCCTGGTACACAGCTTACAATGAGAACAATTCACTCTGGTGGTGTAGCTGGTGTAGCAGATATCACACAAGGTCTTCCAAGGGTTGAAGAGTTATTTGAAGCTAGAAAACCAAAGGGACTTGCAATTGTATCTGAAATTGATGGTACAGCTAAGATATCTGAAGAAAAATCAATTAAACAAGTTGTAATAATATCAAAAGATGATGCTAAAACATATGTAATTCCATTTGGATCAAAATTACGTATCAAAGATGGAGATACAGTTGAAGCAGGTCAACCTATTACTGAAGGTTCTATTAATCCTAATGAAATACTTGCAATCAAAGGTGCGGATGGTGTTTACCAATACCTTGTTCAAGAAGTTCAAAAAGTTTATAGAAACCAAGGTGTTGATATTAACGACAAACACATTGAAGTTATTGGAAGACAAATGCTTAAAAAAGTTAGAATCGAAGATAATGGAGATACCTCATTATTTGCAGGTTCACTTGCAGATATTTATGAAGTTGAAGAAGAAAATGAAAAGGTTGTTGCAGAAGGAAAGAGACCGGCAACATATAAGAGAGTATTACTTGGTATTACAAAAGCATCTCTTGCAACAGATAGTTTCTTATCTGCAGCTTCATTCCAAGAAACAACAAGAGTATTAACAGAAGCAGCTGTAAAAGGTAAAGTTGATGAATTAATTGGACTAAAAGAGAATGTTATCATAGGAAAATTAATTCCAGCAGGAACTGGATTAAATGTATATAAAAATATACATATTAATACAGAAGTTTCAGACAAAAAAGAAGAACAAGAAGAAACTGAGACAACAATAACTGAAGCTGAATAGAGAAAAAATAGTATGGCACATATGTGTCATACTATTTTTGTATATTAAGAAATTTTTGTAACCACTCAAAGAAATGAATATAAAACTTTAATATTTTTTTTTATTAAATATTTATAGTAGTAGATAATAGTTTTTAGCGAATAAATTAAAAAAGTATTGATAATTTAACTAAGTTTAAATATATCTAAAATATGTTAAAAATGCAAAAATATAAAAATATGGTGATATATAATATTTCATAGGGGGAATATTTTAAAAAGTTAATACATGAAATTTTACCTAAAATTAATTATATGTCATATGTCAGTTGATTTATGTCAACTTGACAATGAAGGCAAAAAATAGTACAATATACAGTGTTAGATTATATTTAAATATGGCTTATTTAGCCGAGAATGAAGGGGTTTATGTATCACAATAAAAAGGTATTTGAAAAAATAATTTCAAAAACAAAAATATATTTAGCAATAATTGCAATTTTGATGGTTGTACTTTGTATGTATAATATAAAGTTTATTATTCCATCAATACTTATTTATATACTTATCATTATTTATGCTTATTGGACTAATAATAAGGGAAAAGAAGAGCTTTCTGAACATATAAAAAATTTAACATTTAGCTTAGATAAAGTTGCAAAGATTGCTTTAGTTAATTTGCCATTTCCACTTGTAATTGCCGAAACAAATGGTAATTTAATTTTTAGAAACACAAGATTTAATGAGGAGTTTGCAAATATTGATATCAACAATTATTTAAAAGAAATCCTAAAAGATGTAAAAGCAGAAATAAAAAATAGCGATAAAAAAGAAAAAATTGTTGATGAATTACAAATTGATAAAAAGACATATAAAATTTATGGAGAGTATATGCCTTTAAAAGATGAATATGTTATCACAATTTACTTTATAGACAATACTAAACTTGTAAATTTAGAGAAAAAAATTGATGATACTGATAGTTATATTGGTCTTATAAAAGTCGACAATTATGATGAATTAGCACAGAGAATAACAGATGAGGAGAAACCTCAAATTTTAGCAAAAATAGAGAAGAAAATTTATGATTGGGCTACAGAATTTGACGGATTAATTTTGAAATCTGATAGAGACACTTTTATTGCTATTTTTGAAAAACAAAATCTTAAACGAATCGAAGAAAAGAAATTTGATATATTAGATGTTATAAAAGAAGAAGATATTTCAGGAAAAATGCAAATTACTTTGAGTATTGCAATGTCAAATGAAGGAAAAAATAATTACGAAAAATACAAATGTGCTCAATCTGCTCTTGATATTGTTTTAGGACGTGGAGGAGATCAAGCCATTGTAAGAGAAGATAATAAATATCATTTTTATGGTGGTAGAACTAAGGAAGTTGAAAAGAGAACAAAAGTAAAAGCAAGAATTGTTTCACATGCTTTAGAGGAATTAATAAAAAATGCAAAAGATGTTATCATTATGGGACATAGTAACTCTGATATAGATTGTATGGGATCTGCAATAGGTATATATAGACTTGCAACAGAATTAAATAAGCAAGCATATATTGTAAGTGAAACATATGGTACAAGTTTAGATCTATTTATGAAAGGTCTTAAAGAAGAGGAAGATTACAAAAATGCAATTATAGATAAAAATGAGGCTTTATCCAAAATTAGTAATGAAACACTACTTGTTATAGTTGATACACATAAAAAAGATTATGTCGAAGTTCCAGAATTGCTTGAAAAGACAAGTAAAATAGCTGTAATTGACCATCACAGAAGAAGTACAAATTATATAGAAAATGCAACACTTACTTTCCAAGAAGTATATGCATCTTCAGCAGCAGAGCTTGTTACAGAAATAATTGAATATGCTGAAGTAGAAATCGAACTTACAGAGTTTGAGGCAGAGGCTTTATATGCAGGTATTATGATGGATACAAAAGCATTTACTTTTAAAACAGGTGTAAGAACTTTTGAGGCAGCAGCGTACTTAAGAAAATCTGGAGTTGATATAATTAAGGTAAAGAAATGGTTTCAAAGTGATTTAAAAACATATCATAAAATTTCTACGATAGTAGGAGATGCTGAAACAATTTATGATTCTATTGCTATAAGTGTATATGAAGAAGAAGATAAAGATGCCAACATAATTTGTGCTAAAGCTGCAGATGAATTGCTTACAATAAATAATATTACAGCTTCATTTGTAATTGGTAAACTTGGAGATAAAGTATGTATTAGCGGTCGTTCTATTGGAGATGTAAATGTTCAGATAATACTTGAAAAGCTTGGAGGTGGAGGTCATATAACACTTGCAGGAGCTCAGGTTGAAGGGATGACAATACAAGAAGTTAAACAAGAACTTATAAATAGAATAAATGAATATTTTAGCGAAGTAGGATAAATCAAAGGAAAGGATTGATAAGGTTATGAAAGTAATTTTATTAGATAATATCAAAGGTGTAGGAAAAAAAGATGAGGTTATAAATGCAAGTGATGGATATGCACGTAATTTTCTATTTCCTAAAAAACTTGCGGTAGAAGCAAATAGTGAAAACATGAGCAAATTAAATAATAAAAAAGAAGCAAATAATTATAGAAAAGACCTAGAAAAGCAAGCAGCAGAAGAAACAGCAAAAAAACTTAAAGGAATACTTTTAAAAATAAATGTTAAAGCTGGAGAAAACGGAAAAATATTTGGTGGAGTTACTGCAAAAGAAATATCAGACACACTTAAAGCTCAAGCTAATATTGAAGTTGATAAAAAGAAAATTGAATTAAAAGAACAAATTAAAACACTTGGTACATTTAGTGTTAATGTTAAACTTTATGAGGGAGTAACAGGAGTTTTAAAAGTTGATGTTCTTGCAAAATAATTAATTATGAAAGGGAAAAGTGGACTTAATATGGAACTAGGTAAAGTACCACCAAATGATACAGAGGCGGAGCAAGCAGTTCTTGGAAGTATGTTAACGGATAAGGATGCAGTATCTGCTGCTATTGAAGTATTAAAAGAAGATGATTTTTATAGAGAAGATAATAAGGCTATTTATAGTGCAATACTAAATATATATAATCGAAGTGAGCCAATTGATATTATTACATTAAAATCTGAACTTACATCAATGGGTAAGCTTGATCAAGTTGGAGGTCTTGAATATATTGCAAGTTTGCCAGATAAAGTACCTACAACTGCAAATGCAGGACAATATATAAAAATAGTTGAAGAGAAATCATCACTTAGAAATTTGATAAAAACTGCAAATGAGCTTATCGACTTAGGATATGATCCTACACAAGAGGTTGAGGATATTGTAGATAGTGCTGAAAAAAAGATTTTTGAGCTTATGCAAAGAAAAAGTCAAAAAGGATATAGTTCGATAAAAGATGTACTTGTAGACACATTTACACAACTTGAACAATTGTATAATCAAAAGCAACATATTACAGGTGTTCCAACAGGATTTGCAGATTTGGATTATAAAACAGCTGGACTTCATCCATCAGATTTAGTACTTGTTGCTGCAAGACCTGCTATGGGAAAATCAGCATTTGCATTAAATATTGCTACAAATGCTGCTGTAAGAGCAAATGTACCTGTTGTTTTGTTTAGCTTGGAGATGTCAAAAGAACAAATGGTAAACAGAATTTTATGTTCTGAGGCAATGGTAGATAGCAACAAGGTTCGTACACGGAACTATAGATGATGATGAATGGGCAAAACTTGCAGCTGCATCAGGGCAACTTTCTGAGGCACAAATTTTCATTGATGATACTCCAGGTATTTCAATTATGGAAATTCGTGCGAAATGTAGAAAACTAAAACTTGAAAAAAACATTGGACTTGTTGTAATTGACTATTTGCAGCTTGTTCAAGGTTCTAATAAAAGAAGTTCAAGCCGTGAGCAAGAAATTTCTGAAATTAGCCGTTCTTTAAAAATACTTGCAAAAGAGATAAATGTACCGGTTATTGCATTGTCACAGTTATCTCGTGCACCAGAGCAAAGACCTGACCACAGACCAATGCTTTCTGACCTTCGTGAATCTGGAGCAATAGAGCAGGATGCTGATATTGTTATGTTCTTGTATCGTGATGATTATTATAACGAAGATAGCGAGAAAAAGAATATAGCAGAAGTTATACTTGCAAAACACAGAGCTGGTTCAACAGGTACGGTAGAGCTATTGTGGCTTGGAAACTATACAAAGTTTGCAAATATTGATAAATATAGAGAATAACAATAGGAGTTTTTAATGAAATTACAAGATAAAGTATTAAAAACAATACAAAAATATAACTTAATACAAAGTGGAGATTCAATTGTCATAGGGGTTTCTGGGGGACCAGACTCTATGACTCTTCTTAATGTGCTAATAAATTTAAAACAAAAACTTGGAATATCTAAAATAGTTGTTGCAACAGTTAATCATATGATTAGAGAAGAAGCAGAAGAAGAAACAAAATTTGTTGAAAATTTTTGCAAAAGTCATGGCATAGAGTTTTATTTAAAAAAAGTTGATGTACAAGAAGAAGCTAAAAGCAAAAAAACAAGTACAGAACTTGCAGGTAGAAATGCAAGATATGATTTTTTTGAAGAAGTACTTAAAAAAACAGGTTCAAATAAAATTGCAACAGCACATAATTTAAATGACAATGCAGAAACAGTACTTATGAATTTACTTAGGGGAAGTGGGGTTTCAGGACTTAAAGGTATAGAAAAAATAAGAGATGGCAAATTTATAAGACCGATAATAGAATGTAAAAGATCAGAGATAGAACAGTATTGCGTAGACAATAAGCTTAATCCAAGATATGATAAAACGAACAATGAAAATACATATACAAGAAATAAAATAAGGAATATGCTTATTCCGTATATAGAAGAAAACTTTAATCCAAACATTGTAGATTCATTAAACAGGTTATCAACAATTGCTACAAAAGAGGATGAATATATCCACAAAATTGTGGAAAACTCATTTAAAGATATAGTTATAACTGCTGATATAAGTAAGAAAGAAATAATTTTGGATTTAAAAAAATTTAATGAACTTGATGAAGTTATAAAATCGAGATTAATACTATATACTATTAGTGAGATTTTAGGCACTTCACAAGGAATAGAAAAAATACATATTGAGGATATTATAAAATTATGTGGCAATAATATTGGTAATAAATATCTTATGCCAAACAAAAATATTAAAATTTTTATAAAAAAAGGTAAAATCTTTTTTACTGCTGTAATATAATTTTCCGTAGAAAAAAATCTGCAAAATACAGTAACGACGGGAAAAAACTTTGAAAAATAGGCTTGAAAATAAATATAAGATGTGTTATATTTCATGAAGTGAAAATAAAGATTGTTTATTGCGGTAAAAATTTAACTAAAGTTGCAAACAATAAAAATCTTATCTAAGGAGGAATGACGATTGAAAAACAGTATAAAAACTTTAGCAACATGGTTAATAATAGGGGTTATTTTAATTATACTAATCAATTCTATATTTGATAGCAGTAACAATAAACTTGCATATTCAGAATTAGTTGGTAAAATTGAAAGCGGAGAAGTAAAAGAAATTGTAATTTCATCAGATGGAACAACAGCAGAAGTAAAACTAAAGAATGAAAATTTAGTTAAACAAGTTAACATACCAAGTATGGACAATTTGATGGATACACTTCAAGAAAGTATGAAAAATGGAACAGTTAAAGTAAGTGAAAAATCAGAATCATTATTTATGATTATACTTGGACTATTAACACCATTTGGAATATTAATTATATTCTTTATCTTCTGGTTCTTATTTATGAATTCTGGAAACCAAGCAAATGGTTCAGGAAAAACAATGTCTTTTGGAAAAAGCAGAGCAAAAATGGTTAATCCAACAGACAAAAACAGAGTTACATTTGATGATGTAGCAGGTGTTGATGAAGAAAAAGAAGAGCTTGAAGAAATAGTAGAATTCTTAAAAAATCCTAAAAAATTTACAGACATGGGTGCAAGAATTCCAAAAGGTGTATTACTTGTTGGTAATCCAGGTACAGGTAAAACATTGCTTGCAAAAGCTGTTGCAGGAGAGGCAGGAGTTCCCTTCTTTACAATAAGTGGTTCAGATTTTGTTGAAATGTTTGTTGGTGTTGGTGCATCACGTGTAAGAGATTTGTTTGAAGAAGCAAAAAGAAAAGCACCTTGTATAGTATTTATAGATGAAATTGATGCAGTAGGACGTCAAAGAGGCGCAGGACTTGGTGGAGGACATGACGAAAGAGAACAAACATTAAACCAATTACTTGTTGAAATGGATGGATTTGCAGCAAATGAAGGCGTTATTGTTTTAGCAGCTACAAACAGACCAGATGTACTTGATAAAGCATTATTAAGACCTGGAAGATTTGATAGACAAATAGTAGTATCAAGCCCAGATGTAAAAGCTAGAGAGCAAATACTTGAAGTTCATAGTAGAAAGAAAAAATTTGGTCCAGATGTGGACTTAAAAATAATTGCAAAAAATACTTCAGGATTTTCAGGGGCTGACCTTGAGAATGTGCTTAATGAAGCAGCATTACTTGCAGCTAGAAGAAACCTAAGTGAAATTGGTATGACAGAAATAGAAGATGCCATGGTAAAAGTAACAATGGGACCTGAAAAGAAAACAAGAGTAAGAAGTGAAAAAGAACAAAAATTGGTTGCATATCATGAAGCAGGTCATGCTGTTGTAAGTAGATTTTTACCTACACAAGATCCTGTTCATCAAATCTCTATTGTACCAAGAGGAATGGCTGGAGGATATACAATGTATAGACCTACAGAAGATAAATCATTTATGTCAAGAACAGAAATGGTTGAAACAATTATATCATTACTTGGAGGTAGAGTTGCTGAACAGTTAATACTTGATGATATATCAACAGGTGCAAGCAACGATATAGAAAGAGCAACTAAAATTGCAAGAAGTATGGTTACAAAATATGGTATGAGTCAAAGAGTTGGAACTATAACATTTGGTCAAAACCAAGAAGAAGTTTTCCTTGGAAGAGATATAGCACAAGGAAGGGAATATTCAGAAGAAACAGCTGGAATAATTGATGAAGAAGTAAAAAGCATTATTGATTTTGCATATAAAAAAGCAGAAGCAATATTGCAAGAACATATTGATAAACTTCATAGTGTTGCAGGAGTTCTTCTTGAAAAAGAAAAAATTGATGGAGAAGAATTTGATCAAATATTTAATAGCTAAAAATAGAGAACCTGAATTTTTATCAGGTTCTTTTTTGATACCTTTTGGTACGAACTCAAAAGTTCCAAAGTGTGAAAATTTTATGAAATTATTGACAATTTATTGATTTTTCCTATATTATCGTATATGATAATATAGGAAAAAGATACTCAAAAGAAAAGAGGTAAAAATGGAACGAAATAATCGAAAAAATAAATTATCTCAAAATAAAAGAAAAAATGCAAGAGTAATTAATATAAATCAATTTAAGAAAAAGAATGAAACAAAATCAACAGGTACAATTTCTAAAAGACTTAGAACAACTCTTATAGGCTTCTTTTTTATACTATTTTTGCTTATCTTGCGTTTAGGTTGGCTTCAAATTGTAAAAGGAGCAAGTTTAAAAGAATCAATGTATGATCAACTTACAACAAGTAGAGTTATAAGTCCGAAAAGAGGAACAATTTATGACAGTACAGGAAAGGCCTTGGCAAGAAGTGCACAGGTTGATACTGTAAGTATTAATCCTACAAAAATAGTTGTAAAAAACTCTGATGAAGAAGTTGCAAAAATAAAAACAAAAGCTTTAAAAGAAAAAGTTGCAAAAGCTTTATCTGATATTTTTGAACTTGATTATGATGAAATATTAACAAAGGTTTCAAGTGAAAGTAAAGTCGCTCAAACTATTGCTAAAAAACAAGAAAAAGATAAGATAGATGAACTTAAAGCATGGATGAAAAAAAACAATGTTTATTCCGGAATAAATATAGATGAGGATACAAAAAGATATTATCCATACAATAATTTAGCATCAAACCTGATTGGATTTTGTGGAACAGATAATCAAGGTCTAGAAGGATTAGAGGCTAAATGGGACAGTGTTTTAACAGGTACTCCAGGAAAGATAGTTTCATCACAGGATGCTGTTCAAGACTTAATTCCTGATGAAAATCAAACATACATTGCAGCACAAAATGGTAATGATATTACTCTTACAATTGATGCAAATATACAAGGAATTGCTGAAAAATATCTAAAACAAGCCTGTGAAGAAAATAAATGTGAAGATGGCGGAAATGTTATAATTATGAATCCAACTACGGGTGATGTACTTGCTATGGCAACATATCCTGATTATAATTTAAATACACCATTTACTCCAACTAATATTTCTACAAAGGAATGGAATAAGCTTAGTTCATCAGAGCAAAGTAATCAATTACAAACAATATGGAATAATAGAGCGATTACGTCTACATATGAACCTGGTTCTGTATTTAAAATTGTAACTGCAGCAGCAGGACTTGAGGAAAATGTTGTTACAACAGATAAAGCTGGTACGTTTGACTGTATAGGATATCAAAAAGTTGCAGATGCAAAAATTTATTGCGCAGATAAATCTGGACATGGAAAACAAAGTTTAAGAGATGCACTAAAAAATTCTTGTAACCCAGCATTTATGCAACTTGGAAAAAAATTAGGTGCAACTACTCTTTATAAATACTATAATGCATTTGGATTTTTTGGCACTACAAATTTTGCAAGTATTGGTGAACGTTCAGGTTACTTCTGGGATTTAAAAAATGTAGGAGAGGTAGAACTTGCTACTATGTCTTTTGGACAGAGATTCAGAATAACACCACTTCAAATGATAACAGCAGTAGCAGCTGTTGCAAATGATGGAGTATTAATGCAACCTAGAATAGTTAAATCTATTACTAATACAGATACTGGTGCAGTTACAACAGTTGAACCAACAAAAGTCAGACAAGTTGTGTCAAAAGAAACTTCTGAAAAAATGATAAGTATGCTTGAATCTGTTGTAGAAGATGGAACAGGTAAATATGCTCAAGTTAAAGGATATTCTATTGCTGGAAAAACAGGAACATCAGAGATAGATACAACAAAAAACAAAAACTATGTTGCTTCATTTGCAGCAATTGCTCCAACTGAAAGTCCAGAAGTTGTTGTTCTTGTTACATTATATAAACCAAGAGGAACAAATAGAAGTGGATCAAGAGTTGCTGCTCCCGTTGTTGCACAAATTTTAAAAGAAGTATTACCATATTTAGAAATACCATCTGATGTAACAGACGATGGAAGTAAAAGTGAAACTTTTGAACTTCCAAATGTAGTAAACAAAACAGTTGCAGAAGCAAAGAAACAATTAGAAAAAGCTGGATTTACATGTAAAGTTTCTGGAAATTCTGATGAAATAGTTACAGAACAAATGCCAAGAGCAGGTACAGCCCTTCTTTCAAAATCTACAGTACTTTTATATACAGAGGGAAAGGACACAAGAGTTTCACAAACTGTTCCAAATTTAAAAGGAATGACAAAGACAGAAGCTCAATCTGCACTAAAAAAGAAAAACTTAAATATTAAAATAAATGGAAGTGGATATGTTACAAGCCAAGAGATTGCAGCCGGCACTTCCGTAGAAGAAGGAACAGTTATAAGTGTTACGCTTCAAAAGAAAATAGCAGAATAAAACTTAGGATAGAACTTCATTTAAGACATGGTTATAAATACAAAATGCAACCTTGTGATTAAATGAAGTTTTACATATAGGTTTAAGAAAGGATTAAATAAAATATGTCTAAAATATTAGAAGAAACAAAATTTATAATGAAAAAATATGGAATATCAGCAAATAAAAGTTTAGGACAGAATTTTTTGATTGATGATGAAGCAGTAGAAAATATTGTAAGTTCTGCAAACTTAAATAAAGAGGACATGGTAATTGAAATAGGTCCTGGACTTGGAACACTTACATCTAGATTATTAGAACAAGCTGGAAAAGTAATTGCAATTGAACTTGATGATAGGATGATAAAAATTTTAAATGATAGATTTTCTTTATATGATAATTTTATGCTTTTACATAAAGATGTGCTAAAAGTAGATTTGAATACATTAATTAAGGAAAATATTAATAACATGAAAAGAGTAAAGATTGTTGCGAATTTACCGTATTATATTACAACTCCAATTATTATGAAATTGCTTGAAAACAATCTTAACATAGAGAGCATAATTGTAATGATACAAAAGGAAGTTGCAGATAGATTAACAGCAATTCCAGGAAAAAAAGATTCTGGAGCAATTACATATAGTGTATATTATTATTCTATTCCTAGAAAAATATGTTTTGTTTCAAAAGATTGCTTTATTCCTGCACCAGAAGTTGATTCAGAGGTAATTGAACTTAAAATTAGAGAAGAAAAGGCAGTAAAATTAAAAGATGAAAAAATGTTTTTTAATGTTATAAAAGCAAGCTTTATGCAAAGAAGAAAAACACTTTTAAATGGACTTACAAATTCTGGACTTATAAAAAGTAAAGAAGAAGGCAAAATTTTACTTAGCAAATTGAGTTTACCAGAAAATACAAGAGGAGAAAATTTAACGATAGAGCAGTTTGCAAAACTTTCTGATGAATTATCAAAATAGGGTTTAAACAAGTCAAAAACTATGGTATAATTATTATGTATAAATTGATAGGAGGGAAAAGATGAATCAGATTTTAGTAACGCAAAAATTATATATTACACCTGAGCTTAAGAGAAAAAAGAAAATCTTTAAATTAGAGTTCTTTATATCTGTTTTTTTGCTATGTCTACTTTCATCTTATTATATTTATGCAGAATACAATAGAAATGAAAGCGAGCAAGTATCACAACAAATTTTATCGGAAATGAATGCAGATTCTACTATAAAGAAATCAGATAAGAACGATATTATGGTTATTATGGTAGATGGAGAGAATGATAATATTGACAGCAGTATACAAGAAACCGAAAATGAGATATCAAATAATTATAAGTCGTCAGATGGAAAGGATTATTCTATAGATGCTAAAATAAAGATACCAAGTATTGGTATTGAATATCCGGTTCTTTCGGAAACGTCAGATGATCTTTTGAAAATTTCTGTAAATAAATATTGGGCACCAAATGGAGCTAATGAAGTAGGAAATTATTGTATTGTTGGACATAATTATAGAAATGGAAAAATGTTTGGTCGTTTGCATGAACTTGTAAATGGAGATACTGTTGAACTTGAAGATTTAACTGGTAGAAAGATTACATATCAAGTATATAATAAATATGTTGTTAAACCAACAGATACAAGATGTACAAGTCAAAAAACAAATGGTAAAAAAGAGTTAACTCTTATTACTTGTACAAATTATGGAAAAGAAAGACTTGTAGTTAAATGTAGACAAATTTAGAAAATAGATTTAAAATACCACTATTGAAATTAATCAATAGTGGTATTTGTTTTTCCTGTACCTACAACATTTTCTTGAAGGGAACGCCATGTATTACAGCCAATTATTCCGTCTGAAGAAAGGCCTCGAGACTTTTGATACTGGAGTACAGCATTTCTTGTTTGTGCACCAAAAATACCGTCTAATCCACCAGTTCTAAATCCTAAAGTATTTAAATCATCTTGAGCGATTAGCACATAATTGCTAATACTACCTCTTTTTAAAAGTGGGAATCCGCCTGAACTGCATGCAGGAATTCCAAAACGTTTATCAAAATGTACCCATGTTGGGCTTATTGATGCAGGTTCAACATATGACCAAATTCCTGAATTAATGGCACTATTTCTTAGAGCAGTTCTTTGTGTGTTTGATAAACGTTGACCTACGTCAAATGCAGTTCCTGCGTAGTGTTGTGATTGACTTGAATGCCCACCTTCATATGGACGTTTAAATGCGAAACCTACATCTATTGGTTTTCCCCAAACATATCTTTGACTGTTCCAACTCTGCATTGTTCTTTTTGTTGTCCATAATGTGTTACTATTACTTGAACCTCTAAATTCTCGTACCCTTAACGTTCCATTTGTATTATATGGCATAGGATCAGATAAATTTCTATAATAAGTTTCCATTCTATTACTGTCATTATTAAATACTAATATTTTTGCCATAATAATCCCCCTCATATACAAAAATTTATAAATTAACTTGATAATATAATATGAAAAGTGAGCAAAAATGTGCTATAAAACTAAAAAATAAAAAAAATTTTAAAAAAATATTAAAGCGAATTTTTGTTTTTGTAAAATAAAGGAAATTCGCTCTACTGTTTAAATATGGAAATCATTATAAACAAATAATGACCTGAAATCCTTGCGGGAGAGATACTTTTACATAAAAAAGTTTACAAAAAAGCTTGCAATTTATCTTTTCTTGTATTACAATCTAAGTGAAGTGGAGCAAAGTGGAGTAAAGTGGTTCAAAATGAAGTGAGGTGAAACAAAGTGCTTATCGGAGAATATGAACACTCTTTAGATGCAAAAGGTAGATTAATAATGCCTGCTAAACTAAGAGATGATATTGGTGAGAAATTTATTATTACCAAAGGTCTTGATGGGTGCTTGTTTGGATTTTCACAAAATGAATGGACAAACTTTGAAGAAAAATTAAAAACACTTCCACTTACTAACAAAAATGCAAGAGATTTTGTAAGATTTTTCTTGTCAGGTGCAATAGAATGCGAAATTGATAAACAAGGCAGATTTTTAATTGCTAGCAATCTAAGAGAATATGCAACTATGGAGAAAGAAGTTGTTATTATTGGTGTAGGCACTAGAATTGAAATTTGGAATAAGGATAAATGGAAAACCTATAATAGTGATGAAAACATTTCAGCTGACGAGATTGCTGAAAACATGACCATGTTAGGTATATAACTTGAAAAAGTTTATATAAAACAAAAGATATTGTAAAAGCACAGAAGAAGATATAAAACAAAAGATGACAATTAACAAAAGATGATTTAATTTACATATGAAAAATAATTTAAATGCAAAAGATAAAACACAGATAAAAACAAAAGATAAAGTTAAAAGGTATTTGTTACAGAAGAGTAAATAAAAACAAAAGATGTTTTAAACTTCAAAAGATAAAATGTTGATTGTTTATATTATAAAATAAAGTTAATCTTGATGTACAAAAGATAGCTTAAACTAAAGAAGAGGTAAGCATACAGTTGGTATACGAACAAAGTTTACCAACTGCTTATGCTACTATTTAATGATTAGGAGTAATAAGGTGGAATTTAGACATAAACCTGTTATGCTAAAAGAGTGCATTGAAGAATTGAATATTAAACCGAATGGAATCTATGTAGATGGAACATTAGGAGGAGCAGGCCACAGTGAGGAAATTTTAAAAAAATTAAATACTGATGGTCTATTAGTTGGTATTGACAGAGATGAAGATGCGCTTAAATCTGCAAAGCAAAAATTGTCTAAATATGAAAATGTAAGATATGTTCATGGTAATCATGATGATATAAAAAATATTCTAGATGAAGCTGGAATTGACAAGGTTAATGGTATTTTACTTGATCTAGGAGTTTCTTCATATCAGCTTGATGAAAGAAATAGAGGCTTTAGCTATATGGGCAATGCTAAGCTTGATATGAGAATGGATCAAAGTCAAGATTTAACAGCAGAAATAGTGGTTAATGAATATTCTGAGGAAGAACTTACAAATTTGATTTTTGAATATGGTGAAGAAAGATTTGCTAAAAATATTGCAAAAAACATTTGCAAGAAAAGAAAAGAAAATAAAATAACTACAACAGAAGAATTAGTCGAAATTATAAGAGCTTCTATACCATTGTCTAAGCAAAATGATGGACATCCAGCTAAGAGAACATTTCAAGCAATAAGAATAGAAGTTAATAATGAAATAGAACCATTAAAAAATACAATTAAAAATTCAATTAAAGCACTTGCGGAAAATGGCAGGCTTGCAGTTATAACTTTTCACTCATTAGAAGACAGAGCTGTGAAAGAAGCAATGATTGAGATGGAAGGTAAATGTACATGTCCTAAAGATTTACCATATTGTGTTTGCAATTATGTGTCTTGGGGTAAGGTTTTAACTAAAAAGCCAATTCTTCCTACAAAAGAAGAACAAGAAGAAAATTCTAGAAGTAAAAGTGCAAAACTAAGAGTTTTTGAACGAAGAGAAAAGAAATAAAAATACGAAAGAGATAAGAAAAGAGGTGAGTAACTTATGCCGAATTATGGATTTGGTGGATATCAATATGAGACTAGCCCTAGAAAATTAGAGCCGGAATATGAACCACAAAAAGAATCATATGCAAAAAAGAAAACTACTGTAAAAAATAAAAATCTAAAAAAAGAGAAACAAAAACAAAGATTAATGCATATGAGAGCAATTAAATATATATCTATTATATTTATTGCACTAATGGCGATAAGTTACCGAAATTCTTTAATTAATGAGAAATTTAATCAAAATGAAAAATTAAAATCTACTTTGGCTGTTAAACAAAAAGAAAATGAACAATTACAGGTAAACATAGAAAATAGCTTAAATTTAAATAATATTGAGAAAATAGCACGTGAAAAATTAGGAATGCAAAAACTTGATAATAGTCAAAAAGTTTATGTGAGTTTGCCAAAGAAGGATTATGTTGAACCGGCAGTTGAACAAATTAAGACTGATGATGAAGATGTAAGTTTATTTGAAAAAATAATGAATTTTATTAAAGGAAATTAATAAGACATATCAAAGATGAGTAAAACAAAATTGATATTTTTGTTTACATCAAAGATAATGTCTTTTCTTTTTTCATTTTTTCTTAAATATTGAATACATTTATACAAACGTATTCAATATTTGGGAGGATGAAATTGAAAAAAGATAAGAAAATTAGAAATATTATATCAAAGAAAGATATTATTAATTTAAAAAAGAAAAATAAAGAAAAAGTGGATAATATACCTAAAATAAAGAAGAAAGTTTCGAAAAAGCAAAAGAAAAAATTTAAGAATGAAGTAAAAAATAAAAAAGAAAAGTATATAAAGAAAATTAGCAAAATGAGTTTGGCAAAACGTCTTAGAATGTGTTTAATAATTACCATGATGGTTTGGACCTTTTTTATTTTTAGAATAGGGTGGATACAATTTGTAGATGGAGATGAACTTCAGGCAAAGGCATATACACAACAAACTTTGGATAGAAGTATTAGTCCTAAAAGAGGAACGATATATGATGCAACAGGTAAAAATATATTGGCTGTAAGTAGTACTGTTAATACTGTTACTATAAATCCTGTAAATATTGCAAATAAAGATAAAGAAAAAATTGCGACAGCACTTTCAAATATTTTTGAATTAGATTATGTAAAGGTTTTGAAAAAGGTTAAGAAGAAAAGTAGTATAGAAATTATAAAAAAGAAGGTAGAAAAAAGTAAAGCAGATGAACTTAGAAATTGGATGGATAGCAACAATATTACAATGGGAATAAACATTGACGAAGATACAAAAAGGTATTATCCGTATAATAATTTGGCATCTCAAATAATTGGATTTTGTGGCTTGGATAATCAAGGACTTGATGGAATTGAGGCAGTATATGAAAAAGAACTCAAAGGGCAAAGTGGAAAAATTGTAAAATTAACAGATGCAAATGGAAGAGACCTAAGTGGAAAAGGTGAAAACTATGTTAAGGCAATAGATGGAAATGATTTGGTCTTAACTATTGATATGAATATACAAGGGATTGCTGAAAAATATTTGAAAGAAGCATGTATAGATAATAAATGTACTGATGGTGGAAATATAATTATAATGAATCCTAAAAATGGAGATATACTTGCAATGGCAGGGTATCCTAATTATAACTTAAATGCTCCATATGATGCTCCAACAGATGAGCTTAAGCAAGTTTGGGATAGTCTTTCTCAGTCGGAAAAGGTTAAAAATATGCAAGCTGTGTGGAGAAATAAAGCTGTAACAGACACTTATGAACCTGGCTCAACTTTTAAACTTGTAACTGCATCTGCGGCACTTGAAGAGGGATTAACAACTACTGATAAGGCGGGAGAATTTTGCTGTACAGGAAGTATCAATATTGCAGGTGTAAAAATGAGTTGCTGGAGATATTATAGACCACATGGCCCAGAAAGTCTAAGAGATGCCCTTATGAACTCATGTAATCCAGTATTTATTGGACTTGGACAAAAAATTGGTGTCCATAAATATTATGAATATTTAAATAAATTTGGATTTTTAAAAACAACAGGAATTGATTTACCTGGCGAAGCAGGGAGTATTTTTTTGAAAGAAGAAAAAGTTGGACCTGTTGAACTTGGTACAATTGCATTTGGGCAAAGATTTGAGGTTACGCCAATTCAAATGGTTACAGCAGTTGGAACTATTGCTAATCATGGAACATATGTAAAGCCAAGAGTTGTTAAAAAAATTATAGATAGCCAAACTGGGGAGGCAAAAGAAATTGCAACTGAAAAAAAGGAAAATGTGATATCAACAAAAACTGCAAATGATGTTCTTAGTATGATGGAAACGGTTGTGGCACAAGGAACAGGAAAAAATGCTAAGGTAGAAGGATATAGAATTGGAGG
The DNA here is from genome assembly GCA_905214245.1 of uncultured bacterium. Classification (GTDB taxonomy): domain Bacteria; phylum Bacillota; class Clostridia; order TANB77; family CAG-508; genus CALXVA01. Next base: position 19,664 of record CAJMLO010000004.1, on the reverse strand, counting down.
AAAAACTGGTACATCTGAAGATGGTGTAAATACAAATAAATATGTTACATCTTTTGTTGGAACAGCTCCTATTTCTGATCCACAAGTTGTTGTTTTAATTGTATTATACAATCCTACAGGTCAAGGAGGACACCAAGGAGGTGGTGTTGCCGCACCAATTGCATCTCAAATTTTTGGCGAGGTTTTACCATATCTTGAAACAAAACAAGATGGCGAGATTCAAAAAGAAGGTGATAATAAATAAAATGTAAAATAATGACGATAAACTAACAAAAAACGAACTTTTACTATGTACAAAAAAATAAATTCGTTATATAATGTAAACGAAAAATTATATCATATGGCAAGGGGGAAGCTTATGGAACTTAAAACCATATTATCTGGATTAGAGAATTTAAAAGTTAAGGGAAGTCTAGATGTAGATGTACCAAATATAAAGAATGATTCAAGAACTGTAAAACCAGGAGATATGTTTGTTGCAATAAAAGGATTTGATATAGATGGACACGAGCATATTAATGAGGCATGTGCAAATGGTGCAAAAGTTATTTTAGCTCAAACAAATCAAATAACAAAAGAAGATATTAAGGATGTACCAGAAGATGTTACAATAGTTATTGCTGATGATACGAGATATGCTTTGGCAATATGTGCTTGTAACTTTTACAAAAATCCATCTCGAAAAATCAAACTTATAGGTGTTACAGGTACAAAGGGAAAAACAACTACAACATATATGATAAGAGATATTCTAGAGAAGCAAGGAATAAAAGTTGGATTGATTGGAACTGTTGCATCTTATATTGGAGATACTAAAATTCAAAATAATGATAATACTACACCAGAAAGTTTAAAACTACAAGAAATTCTTGCTCAAATGGTTGAGAAGGATTGTGAAATTGTAGTTATGGAGGTATCTTCACAAAGTCTTAAATTACATAGAGTTGCAGGATGTAATTTTTATATGGCTATTTTTACAAATTTGGCAGAAGACCATATAAGTGCAAAAGAGCATCCGAATATGGAGGATTATTTTAATTCTAAAGTTGAGTTATTTAAAATGTGTAAAACAGGAATTATAAATAGTGATGATATATATAGTATAACAATTCCTAAACTTGTACCAGAATGTAATTACACAACATATGGAATTGATAATAATTGTGATTTACTTGCTAAAGATATTACTGTAACAAATCAATATGTTGATTTTAAAGTTAAACTAGGTGATAAAAATGAAAGAGTAAAAGTTTCTATCCCAGGAAGATTTAGTGTATACAATTCTCTTGCTGCAATTTGTGCCACATTAAAACTTGGATGTTCACCTGAGAGTATAAAAGATGCATTAATAGATATACGAGTACCAGGAAGAAATGAACTTGTAACAAACAAAAAAGGATTAACGATTATGATTGATTATGCACATACACCCGCTAGTCTTGAAAAAATTCTTAGTGCTGTAAAAATATATACAAAAGGAAGAGTTATTTCTGTTTTTGGATGTGGTGGAAACAGAGATAAAAACAAAAGACCTATGATGGGAGAAGCATCTGGAAGAGTTGCTGATTACACTATTATTACATCAGATAACCCAAGAGATGAAGAACCAGAAGAAATTGTTAAAGAAATTGAAAAAGGAATAAAGAAAACAAAAGGAAAATATGAATGTATAGTAGATAGAGTTGAAGCTATAAAAAAAGCTATTAAGATGGCAAACCAAAAGGATATTATAGTTTTAGCTGGAAAAGGACATGAACAATATCAAGAAATTAAGGGAAAAAGATATCCTTTTGATGAAGCAAAAATTGTAAATGAAATCATAGATGAAATGGAAGAAAATAAGAAATAAGACAAAGGAGGAAATAAAATGCAATTCCAAACAAAAATATTATTGCTGTCTTTTATGGCAAGCGTTGTTGTTGCAATATTTTTTATACCAATATTAAAAAAATTAAAAGTTGGGCAAATTGAAAGAAAAGAGGGTCCACAATCACATTTGAAAAAACAAGGAACGCCAACAATGGGTGGAGTTATAATGATACTTGTAATTGTAGCTGTTACCGCATTTTGCTGGTATGATTATAGTAAAGATCCACAACAAGCAGATATAGCTAAAAATCTATTACCATTATTATTTGTTACGGTTGGATTTGGATTTGTAGGATTTATTGATGATTTAAAAAAATTAATTTCTAAAAATACAGATGGACTTAGTCCAAAGGCAAAAATGTTTGGCCTATTAATTATATCTGTTGCATATAGTTTGATTTTAACAAAAGTGCTTAATATTGGAACAGATATTATTATACCTTTTGCTAAAACATCATTAACACTTCCAATATGGATTTACATACCATTTGCTATTTTAGTTATGCTTGCAACAACAAATGCTGTTAATTTAACAGATGGAATTGATGGGCTTTCTACAAGTGTTACAACAATAATTATTACTTGTTTAACAGTTATATCAATTATATTTGAAATAAAAGAGGTAACGATATTTGGAAGCATTTTAATAGGTGCGTGTTTAGGATTTTTATTATTTAATTTAAATCCTGCAAAGGTAATGATGGGAGATACAGGTTCTTTGATGCTTGGAGGAGCTATTGCAGGAATTTCTCTTTATATGAAAATCCCATTACTTCTTATAATAATTGCAATTATTCCTATTATTGAAACATTGTCTGTAATGATTCAAGTTGCACATTTTAAAAGAACAGGAGAAAGAGTATTTAAAATGACACCAATTCATCATCATTTTGAATTATCTGGATGGAAAGAGAATAAAATTGTATCAGTATTTAGTTTAATAACATTACTTGCTTGTGTTCTAGGACTTATTTCAATCTGATCTGAAAGGAATGATAAATTATGCAAAAGAGGGAGAATAGAGCCATTAAATCTACAAACAGACAAGTGGATTTTATGCTTTTATTAATTATAATATTACTACTTGCTTCAGGCATTGTAATGGTACTTTCTGCAAGTGCTCCATCAGCTCTATCTGAAACAGGTAATAGTTATACATATGTTACAAAACAGGTAATATTTGCTGTTGGCGGGTTAGTAATAATGTATATAGCATCTAAATTTGACTACCATATATTTAATAAATTTTATTGGCCAATATATTGGATTTCTATTGGAATTTTACTACTTGTATTAGTACCAGGATTAAAATATTCTGCAAATGGTGCAACAAGATGGGTTGATTTAGGATTTATACAATTTCAGCCATCAGAGCTTACAAAAGTAGGATTAATTGTATTTTATGCTGGTTACTTGTCAGATCATAAAGATGAACTTAGAGATTTCAAAACTGGATTTGTGAAGCCATTAATTTATCTTGCAATACCTGTTGCAATTGCATATTTTATACAAAACCACTTAAGTGTTGGTTTGGTAATGTCTTTAATTACAGTTGTTATGATGCTTGTTGCAGGATGCAGAATGGCATATTTTATATATGCTGGCCTTATAGGTGGAGGACTTGGAGGAGGTGTATTTGCACTTCATGTTTTAGCTAAAGGCGAAAATGCAGGAGCATCAAGTTTTAGACTTGACAGAATATTAAACTTTATGAATCCATGGGCAGATCCTACAGGAACCGGATGGCAAGCTATAAACAGCTTGTATGCAATAGGTTCAGGTGGATTATTTGGTGCTGGACTTGGAGAAAGTAAACAAAAATATTTATATATTCCAGAACCTCAAAATGACTTTATATTTTCAATACTTGCAGAAGAACTGGGCTTTGTGGGATGTAGTGTTGTTATAATACTTTTTGCAATATTTGTATGGAGAGGTATTGTAATTGCTATGAAGGCTCCAGATATGTTTGGAAGTTTGCTTGCAACAGGAATAACTACACTTGTGTTTGTTCAAGTAGCAATTAACATAGGAGTTGTTACTAACTCTATACCAAATACAGGTATGCCACTTCCATTTTTTAGTGCAGGTGGAACAGCACTTGTAATACTACTTGGAATGTGTGGTATTTTACTTAATATTTCAAAGTCAATGTCAAAGGTTTAATATATAGTAGGGGGAATTTATGAAAGCAGTAATAGCAGCAGCAGGGACTGGAGGACACATAAATCCAGGTCTTGCAATAGCAAATAAAATAAAAGAGCAAGAAAAAAATTCTGAAATAATATTTATAGGAACTGAAAGAGGACTGGAAAATGACTTAGTTCCTCGTGCAGGATATGAGCTAAAAAAAATTAAAGCATATGGAATACAAAGAAAAATAACTTTGCAAAATATTAAAAATTTATATAATACATTTAGGTCAATAGGAGAAGCAAAAAAGATTTTAAAAGAATTCAAGCCAGATGTGGTAATTGGAACAGGAGGGTATATTTGCATGCCTGTAATTATAGCTGCAAATAAGCTAAAAATTCCTACAATGCTACATGAAAGCAATGCTTTTCCTGGTGTTTCTGTTAAAATCTTATCCAAAAAAGTTGACACAGTAATGGTTGGATTTGAAGATGCAAAAGATAGACTTCCAAATGCTAAAAATGTTGTAGTTACAGGTACTCCAACAAAAATTAGAAAACACGAATTTACAACAGACGAAAAGGAAAATATTATACGTGCAATAGGATTAAAGATAAATAAACCTATTGTACTTGTATTTGGTGGAAGTCAAGGTGCAAAAAGTATAAATGAAAGCTTACTTAATATAATTATTAATAAGAAAAATAAGGATTATCAAATAATGTGGGCAGCTGGACCAAATCAATATCAAGATATAAAATCTAAATTGAAACAGGAGAAAATTGATATTGATGAAATTGAAAATACGAAGATTGTTCCATACATATACAATATGGAGGAAATAATAAATATTGTTGATTTGGTTGTGTGCAGGAGTGGAGCAATGACAATAACAGAAATCTCAATAGTAGGAAAACCAGCAATATTTATACCATTTCCATTTGCAACAGAGAATCATCAAGAATATAATGCAAGGGTTCTTGAAAAAGTTGGAGCAGCAAAAATTATACTTGATAAAGATTTAAATTCTGAAATATTAGAAAATGAAATAGAAAATATCGTTAATAACAAAAATAAAATGAATGAAATGTCTTTTAAGGCAAGTAGTTTAGCTATTAAAAATGTGGAAGATAAGATATATAGTGAAATAAAAAAAGTTAAACAAAAATAAAATACAGTAATATATTTAATTGAAAAATAATTGATTAAATGACAAAAAATAAAATAAGATAGATTTGTAAATGCCTTAAAATAGCATGATACACTTCTATCTTATTTTTATATTGTCGAATTATGTCGAATAGGGTACCACGAATTTTCTTGATATTTACATAACTATGTACTATATTTAAAAGGTATGGATATAAGAGGGAGGAGGCATAGTATGAGTTATCTTAAAACACTCTATGGAAAAACCATATTAAATGATATGGATTCAGATGAACTAACAAAAGATAATGAAATTGAACTAGAATACTATCAAATAAAAAATACAGCAAAAAATAAACCATACGGAGTAGAAATAGTAAAAAGAAATATGAAAAATGATATTTTAAGTACTGAAGAAAAAATAGTAAATAATATATGTAATAAAGAAAATGAAAATATAAGAGTTTTAGAACTTCTTTTAAATAATAAAGTTACTCCAATTTCAGTTGATGATATCTTAGAAGATTTATTAAAAGAAAGAGTTATTTAAAACAAAATAAACTTAAATTATATTGTAATTTAAACCAAATAATTTAAGTTTATTTTTTGTTATACTTGCAAAAATTGTAATTTTGTTCTATTATATAATACAGTTTTATTTAGCAAGGAGGAAATAATGGCTGACAAATTAATTATTGTGGAATCACCTGCGAAGGCAAATACAATAAAAAAATTCTTAGGTGGAAATACAAAAGTAGTTGCATCTATGGGACATATAAGAGACCTACCAAAATCTAAGTTAGGTATTGATACTGAACATGATTTTGAACCCCAATATATAAATATTAGAGGAAAAGGAGATTTAATAAAGAGTCTAAAAAAAGATGCAAAAAATGCGAAAAAAGTGTATCTTGCAACTGACCCCGACCGTGAAGGAGAAGCAATTGCATGGCATTTAGCTCATATATTAGAAATTCCAGAAGATAGTGTTTGCAGAGTTACATTTAATGAAATTACAAAAGAGACTGTAAAAGAATCTATAAAAAGACCAAGAAAAATAGATATGAATTTAACAGATGCACAACAAGCAAGACGTGTTTTGGATAGAATTGTTGGATATAAAATAAGTCCAGTTCTATGGAAAAAAGTAAGAAGAGGATTATCTGCAGGTAGAGTTCAATCTGTAGCTGTAAAATTAATTGTTGATAGAGAAGAAGAAATTGAAAAATTCATTCCAGAAGAATACTGGAATATTTATGCTAATTTATTAGATGAAAATTCTAAAAAAGCTTTTGTCGCAAAATTCTATGGAAAAAATAGCAAAAAAGTTGATATTCACTCTAAAGAAGAAGTAGATAATATTTTGCAAGAAATAAAAAATCAAAAATATATTGTTACAGCTGTAAAAAAAGGAGAGAAGAAAAGAACACCTGCTCCACCATTTACAACAAGTACAATGCAACAAGAAGCATCAAGAAAATTGAGTTTTACATTAAAAAAGACTATGTCTGTTGCACAAGGATTATATGAAGGAGTTCATGTTGGAAATAGAGGTACAGTAGGACTTATTACTTATATGAGAACTGACTCTACAAGAATTTCAGAGGAAGCAAGAGCTGCAGCTAAAACTCAAATTACAAAAGATTTTGGTGCAGAGTATTATGAAAATCGTTATTATAAAACAAAGCAAAGTGCACAAGATGCACACGAAGGTATAAGACCAACATATGTCGATTTGACTCCAGAGAGTATAAAAGAATTTTTAACAAATGACCAATACAAATTATATAGATTGATTTATAATAGATTTTTAGCAAGCCAAATGTCATCAGCAGTTTATGATACAATTTCAGCAAATATTGATGTAAATAATTATAATTTTAGAGCAAGTGGCCAAACACTAAAATTCAAAGGATTTATGACTTTATATGTTGAGACAGAAGACAATAAACAAGAAGAGGAAGAGGTGTCTGTCCCTGATTTAATAGAGGGGCAAGAGGTAATAGAAAAGAAAATAGATACAAAACAAAGCTTTACAGAACCACCTCCAAGATATACAGAGGCAAGCTTAGTAAAAGTACTAGAAGAAAAAGGCATTGGACGTCCAAGTACTTATTCTCCAACTATTACAACTATTTTAGATAGACATTATATAGAAAAAGAGCAAAAACAATTGGTTCCAACTGATCTTGGAAAAGTTGTAAATAAACTATTAACAGAAAACTTTTCAGATGTAATAAATGTTGAATTTACTGCAAAGATAGAAGAAGAATTTGACGAAGTTGCAGAAGGTAAAGAACAATGGAAAGAAGTTATAAGAGAATTTTATGGACCATTTGAAAAACAGGTTGAAAAGGTTGAAAAGGAACTTGAACATGTAGAACTTAAAGAAGAAGTATCTGATGTACCATGTGATAAATGTGGTAGAATGATGGTTATAAAATATGGTAGATATGGAAAGTTTTTAGCATGTCCTGGATATCCAGAATGTAAAAATGCTAAACCACTTGTTGAAACCATTGATGAACCATGTCCAAAATGTGGTGGAAAAATTCAAGTACGTAAATCAAAGAGAAAAAGAAAATTTTATATCTGTGAAAATAATCCTGAAAAATGTGATTATATTTCATGGAATAAACCTGGAAAAGAAGAAAAGAAAACAAGTAAAAAAACAACTAAAAAGAAAAAGTAAAAAGAAAAAAGAAAAAACATTGATATAGAATATAAAATATATCAATGTTTTTTTGTATAAATTTGTAGAATAATATTGCTTTAAAAAAGATTATTTGATAACATTATTCTAGTATTATACGAGGGGGATGGAGTATGAAGAAACTAATGAAAATTGCAAGCATTGCTGCTATTTTTACGATATTAACTTTTAGTTATAGTGTATATGCAAGTAGCACTGGAAATTCTATACAAAAACAGGAATATTCAGAGGAGTTTCAAAAATGGCTGAAGCTAACAGATGAAGAAAAAGAAAAGATAATTATGCCGAGAGCTTATGATGTAGAAGTAAGCCAAACAAGATCAACTAATCCTTTATATAAAGCAAGATTACTAAGGTCAAGCATAAATTTGAAATATAATTTAAAAGATGTAATTCCTAGGAATCTTTCAATAAGAAATCAAAAAAGTACAAATTCATGTTGGGCCTTTTCAGCAATATCTTCACTAGAAACAAACCTTGCGTTAAGCAATTATAAAAGAGGTATAAACTTATCAAAAATATATGATTTTTCAGAGAGACATGCTGAATATGCTACAAGTAATGTGTTTTTAAACAATGGAATAAACGAAAAAGGATACAATAGAAAAGCTGGAAGTGGTGGAGGTTATCCATATGCAGCTTCGTACCTTACAAACGGTAGTGGAGCTATTTTGGAAAAAGATATGCCTTTTGAAGATAATGAGGACATAATAGACGTAAGTAAAATAAAAAACAAGACTGTTGCAAGTCAGGTTTATGATACTGTTGTGTTTCCAGATTATAATAAACAAACATCAGAAAATAGAACAGCTATAATGAACCAATTGAAACAACATATCCAAGATTATGGCTCAATAGATGCGGGACTTCATGGCGCAGATGCAAATTCATCAAATTATTCTTGTTATAACTCTGATACAGCAGCAAAGTATTGTGGAGATGAATCTCATACAAGTGATCATGCTGTTTCAATTATCGGATGGGATGATAATTACAGCAGAGATAACTTTGCTAAGGATTCAAAGCCAACCTCAAATGGAGCTTGGATTGTAAGAAATTCTTGGGGAGAAAGAATAGAACTTGGAAAAGTTGCAGATGTAAAAACGGAAATATTTAATTTGTATAAAGAAAATTGTATTGCACATGGATGGAATTCTGCGAGCGAAATTCCGGATAGTTTTTTGACAAGCTGTGGATATGTTATTGAAAATGGTATGGTATATCAAAAATATGGTGATAATGGAATTATATATGTATCATATGAAGATGTAAATATTTCAAAAGATTTATTTGGAATAGTGAAGGCAACAGATACAGTAGATTATGATAATATATATCAATATGATGTATATTATCCAGCTAATGTATTATATACAAGTGATTCAAAAATAATGTTATGCAATATTTTTGATAGAAAAAACAGTGAAAAAGAGTATTTGACACAAATTTCATTATATGCTCCGCAGACATATACTTGCAGGGTTTTTGTTAATCCAAATGGAACTAATAAAAGTAAAAAAGATATGCAACAGGTTAAACTAAAGAGTGGAGACAGTGAAACATTTGGTACAGGTTATCATACATTAGAATTTGCTGAACCAATAGAATTAAAGGCTAAGCAATTTGCTGTTGTAGTTCAAATAGAATCAAACAATAGTAAAACATTATTTTCACTTGAATCGAAAGTTAATGGAGTATCTACATTTAATAATGTAACAGTAGAAAAAGGCAAGTGCTTTAAAGCAAATGGTAATGATTTAGATAATTGTACATGGACTGATTTGGGAAACATAAATGCAGTATATCCTTCTATTGATAATGGAGATAGCACTATAAAGGCATTTACAACTAATGAATTGTATGATGAAAGTTTAAAAAATATTGAAATAACAACTAAACCAAATAAAACTTCATATTACGAAGGTGAAAATTTCGATAAAACTGGAATGGTTGTAAAAGCTTATTATAATAGCAAAACTAATCTATCAGCTATACTTGATAGTTCAAGTTATAGTATTATAAATGGAACAAATTTAAAAGCTGGACAGACAAGTGTTACAATTACATATCAAGGCAAAAGTGTAAATCAGTCTATTACTGTAGAAAAAAATACTGTTACAGATTTAAAAATAACGACAGCACCTTCTAAAACAACTTACAAAGAGGGACAATCTTTTGATAAAACGGGAATGATTGTTAAAGCAACTTACAAAAATGGTGATGTTAAGGAAATTAAAGATTATACAATAGAAGATGGAAGTAATTTAAAGGCAAATCAGACAAAGGTAACTATTAAATATGCAGATAAAAGTGTTGAGCAGAAAATTACAGTTACTTCAAATCCTTTAATAGAAATTAAAATTACAAAAGCACCAGAAAAAGTAGAATATGTTGTTGGACAAAATTTTGACAAAACAGGAATGGTTGTTAAAGGAGTATTTCAAGATGGAGATGAAGAAGAAATACTAGACTATACAATAGAGGATGGAGAAAAACTTTCTATTGATAAAACTGAAGTTACAATAAAATATCAAGACAAAACTGTAAAACAAGCGATAAGTGTAGTTGAAAAACGTGTTAAAAGTATAGCTATTAATAAAAAGCCAAACAAATTGCAATATGTTCAAGGAAAAGAAGAACTTGACTTAACAGGTGGAAGCATAAGGGTAAATTATAATGATGATTCATACGAGATTGTAGAATTAAGTTCAGAAGATGTTAAAGTTTCTGGCTTTGATAATAATAAATTAGGCAACAATACTTTAAAGGTTAAATATAATGACATGGAAACTTCATTTGCAGTTGAAATTGTCGAAGAGAGAAAACCAGAAAATTCTAATTTTGATAATGCTAAATATAATATAAATAGCATAAAATATTATACATTTACAGATAAAAAGAAAAAAGAATATGCTTTAATAGATGTAACATTAAAAAATATATCTTTAAGCAAAAAAAATGACAGCACAGAATATTACTATTATTTATCATCTAATAAATCAGAAAATAATATTTCAAATTGGATAAAAGTTTCTGGAATAAAGAAATCAAATAATGATTTAACTTTTGTAATAAATACAAAAGACATTAATAATTTTGAGGATATATCAAATTTTGATAATTTATATTTATACATTAAAGAGGTTGCAAAAGTTGAAGGAAATCAATCTGTATTTGTGTCTAATGCATTGCAAACAAATTCAGATGTAAATGCACAGATATATGTTGATAATGTGAAAAAAGATGCTAAAAATACAGACAATACTGTATCTCCAGGAGCGATTCCTCAGGCAGGAGCTAAAAATATAATTGTAATTGGTATTGCAGTTATATTAATTGTAGGCACAATTGCATATGTAAGATACAGATTTTTAAGAAAATATATTAAATAGCAAGTATGTAGAATAAAGGCAAACGCAGTTAAATATGCGTTTGCTTTTTACTGTTTTATATGATATAATTTTACATTAGTAAAATAGCGGGAGGTTCTTTAAAGTTATGCTTGTAAATAGTGAAGTTTTAGAAGATTTATATGAAAATGCAGGAGCTAGCAGAAGACAAAGAGCAATAGAGTATCAATTAATGGGATATGTTAAAATTACAAAAGTACTTTATGAAAATCCATCAAATATGGAGATTTACAGCAATGTAAGGGGAAGCTCAGATATATATCATGTGTATGTTAAAGTTGCAAATGGCGAACTTGATGATGTTACATGTACATGCCCAGATTATGAAAGAAGCTATGGAGCTTGTAAACACATTGTTGCAACTATGCTAGAATTTACTAGAAATAAAGAATACCAAAATATATTTGAGAAAAAAGAGCAGAGGGAAAATGTTGAAGAAAATCATATAGCAAGAAATTTTGAAGATGAAAAAAATTATGCTTTTAGACAATTAGTTGGTGCATTTTATAGTGCAGACAACAATGAAGATGTCGAACAAATTGAAAGCAAAATTCCATTACACAGCATAAAAATAGAACCTAAAATTATATATCATCAATACTCTAAGGATATGAAGCTTGAATTTAAAATTGGATATAAACAATTATATAAGCTAAAAAATCTGACAGAATTTTATGATAGAATGTTAAATAAGGAAAATTTTAAATATGGTGCTAAATTAGAATTTGTGCATCAGGAAGAAGCTTTTGAAGAAGATAGTATTCCTCTTTTAAAATACATTTTGAAATATGCTGAAATAATAAAATATACAAATGAATCATTAAACGGATATAATTATTATGGTTCTTCCTTAAGAGATGGATATATTACAGTTTCAAATAGTGGAATGGATGAGTTGTTTGACGTTCTTAAAAATAAACAGGTCGAATTTGAAACAGAAATTTCAAATAAAGTAGTGCTGTTTAGTGAAAATGAACCTAATATTAAATTTGAAATAGTTGAGGAAGATAAAGGAGAGTATGTATTAAAACCAAAAGGATTTGATGTTTTTAAATATGAAATTTTTAAAGGCAGGCAATATACGTACATGCTGTATAAAAAAGCAATATATCGTTGTAGTAAAGATTTTGAAGATACAACATTAAAACTTTTAGAAATATTTAGAGAAAATTATACATCTGAAATTAAATTCCACAAAAAAGATATGGAAAATATGTTTTCAGTTGTGTATCCAAGGATAAAAGATAAAATTGAAATTCAAGAAATGCCAAATGAGGATATTGAAAAATATGTTCCAAAAGATTTATTTGTAAAGGTATTTTTGGATGTAAACGAAGAAAATTTTATAACAGCTGATTTGAAATTTGTATATGGAGAAACAGAGTTTAATCCTTTATTAAAAGAGACAGTAAATGTAGCAAGAGATATAGGTGGAGAAAATTCAGTTTTAAATATGTTTTTAAAATCAGGATTTATGCTTGACAGAAATAGTAATAGATTGATACTTGTTAAAGATGATTTAATATATGAATTTTTGTCTACTGATATAGAAGAATATATGAAAAAATTTGAAGTTCTTGCAACAGATAGTTTTAAGAAAAGAGAGATTAGACAACCAAAAGCAGAAAGCTTAGGGGTGCGTATTGAGAATAATCTACTTAATATAGATTTTTCAAAACTTGATTTTGATTTGTCAGAACTTGCTGATGTTATGGAAAAATATAAGCTTAAAAAGAAATATCATAGATTAAAGGATGGCAGTTTTTTAAGCTTAGAGCAAAATGAAACAATGGACTTTTTGGAAGGAATAACAGAAGATATAGATGTAGACTATAATAAAATTCAAAAAGGCGAACTTCACTTGCCTGTTTATAGAAGCATGTATTTGGATAGATTACTTAAAAATTTTGACCAATCTACTATTAATAAAAATGATGAGTATAACAAATTTATAAAAAATATAGATAAAAAAGAAATTGACGAAGAGGTTACAATGCCAAAAGAGTTGAATGCAGACTTAAGATCATATCAAAAAGTGGGCTTTGAATGGCTTTCACTTTTGGACAAGTATCAACTTGGTGGAATTTTGGCTGATGATATGGGACTTGGAAAAACTCTTCAAATGCTTGCAGTTATTCTTGCATATGTTGAAAACGCACAAAAGCCAAAAGCAAGTATTGTTGTATGTCCAAGTTCGCTTACACTAAATTGGCTTAATGAGGCTTGCAAATTTGCACCTTCTTTAAAAGCTATGGTAATTCATGGAAATGCCCAAGAAAGAAAGGAGCAAATACATAATATTGATAATTACAATCTTGTTATTACATCATATGATTTGCTTAAACGTGATTTAGATGAGTATATTGAACTAGATTATAATTTTCAATATATTATTGCTGATGAAGCGCAGTACATAAAAAACAATAATACACAAAATGCTAAGGCAATAAAAGAAATTCATGCAAAAACAAGATATGCACTAACTGGTACGCCAATTGAAAATTCTTTATCAGAACTATGGTCAATTTTTGATTTTATTATGCCTGGATATTTGTTTAGATATAAAAAATTTAAAGATTTATATGAAGTACCAATTGCAAAAGACAATAACGAAGAAAGTATGGCAAGACTAAAAATGCTTATCGAACCATTTGTACTAAGAAGAATAAAAAAGGATGTATTAACTGAGCTTCCTGATAAAACAATTACAGTTTTAAATAATGAAATGCAAGGTGAACAACTAAAAATTTATGCTTCATACATGGCACAGGCAAGACAAGAGGCTAAAGATGAAATAATACAAAATGGATTTGAAAAAAGTCAAATAAAAATACTTGCTTTGCTTATGAGGTTAAGACAAATTTGTTGCCATCCATCTTTGTTCTTACAAGACTATACTGGAGAGAGTAGTAAACTTACACAATGTATAGAAGTTATGAAAGATGCTGTTCAAGCAGGTCATAAAATTTTACTATTTTCTGGGTATACAAGTATGTTTGAAATAATTGAAAAAGAACTAAAAAAAGAAGGTATTGAGTATTTTAAATTAACTGGACAGACAAAAGTTGGAGATAGAATTAGACTTGTAGATGAATTTAATCAAAATGAAAATATAAAGGTATTTTTAATTTCACTTAAAGCAGGTGGTACAGGACTTAATTTAGTTGGAGCAGACATGGTTATACACTATGATCCTTGGTGGAATTTATCTGCAGAAAATCAAGCAACAGATAGAACATATCGTATAGGTCAAAAGAAGAATGTACAAGTTTACAAACTTATTACAAAAAATTCTATTGAAGAAAAGATATATGAATTGCAACAAAGAAAAGCTGAACTTGCAGACAATATGCTTTCAACACAGCAGACATTTATAAGTAAATTGTCTAAAGATGATATTATGGCTTTATTTGAATAAGTTAGTTTATTAAATAGGAAGTACTATATTATTATTGCAGAAAAGTTTTAGTTTAAAGTAGCTTGAAATTACAAAATCTTAATTTATTTTTGGGAGGAGGTCCAAGTAACGTCGCGGACAGGGGCCCGAAAATAAAATTAGATTTTGTTTGAAAGTTGCTTTAACAAAAAACTTTTTAAAATAAAATATAGTACTTCCTAATAAAAAAAGTAAATTGAAAGAGGAATAAAAATGAATGATTATATTACTGTAATTGGAGGAGGACTTGCCGGATGTGAGGCTGCATACCAAATTGCAAAGCGTGGAATAAAGGTAAAATTATATGAAATGAAACCTACAAAGTTTTCTCCAGCACATTCTAATACAAACTTAGCAGAAATTGTATGTAGTAATTCGTTTAAATCAAATTTGCACACAAATGCTTGTGGACTTTTAAAAGAGGAACTTAGACTTTTAGATAGTTTGCTTATAAGGACCGCAGATGAAACTTCAGTTCCAGCAGGCCAAGCATTAGCAGTTGACAGAGAGAAATTTTCAAAAGAAATTACAAGCAGAATAGAAAATGTGAAAAATGTGGAAATCATAAGACAAGAAGTGGGAAAGGGTGAAAATAAAGAAGGTATCTCACTAAAAAAAATGGCTGAAGAAGGAATAGTTATTATTGCAACAGGTCCACTTACATCTGACTTACTTTCAAATGAAATTTCTGAGATTATACATCAAGAAGAATTACATTTCTATGATGCCGCAGCTCCTATTATTGAGAAAGATAGCATTAATATGCAAATTGCGTTTAAGGGAAATAGATATGACCAGGAAAGAGAAAAAGACGAAGATATAGAGGATTGGAAAAAGAGAATAGAAACACAAGATGCAAGCTATATTAATCTTCCAATGAATAAAGAAGAATACGAAAAATTCTGGAATGAACTTGTAGGCGCAGAAGTGGTTGAATTGCATCAATTTGAAAAAAAAGAAATTTTTGAAGGATGTATGCCAATAGAAGTTATGGCCAAGAGAGGAATAGACACATTAAGGTTTGGACCACTTAAACCAGTCGGATTTACAGATCCAAGAACAGGTAAAAGACCATATGCTGTAGTTCAACTAAGACAAGATAACAGCCAAGGTAGTATTTTTAATATGGTTGGATTTCAAACAAACTTGAAATTTGGAGAACAAAAACGTGTTTTTCAAATGATACCTGGTTTAGAAAACGCAAACTTTGTAAAATATGGTGTTATGCACAGAAATACATTTATAAACTCACCAGATTTATTATATGCAAGTGGAGAACTTAAAGAAAATAAAAACATATATTTTGCAGGGCAAATTACTGGAGTAGAGGGATATGTTGAATCTATTGCATCAGGGCTAGTTGCTGGGATTAATACTGTACAACAATTAAAAAAAGAAAATAAAATTATATTTCCTAAAAATACAATGATTGGAGCTTTATGTAAGTACATTTCTTCTCCAAATGATAAATTTCAACCTATGAACGCAAATTATGGAATTATGCCAGAGCTTTCAGAAAAAATACGTGATAAAAAAATGAGATATGAAAAAATTTCTGATAGGGCAATTAGAGAAATGAATATATTCATTAATGAAAATATTACAAAAATATTACAATAATATTAAATTTGTATTACAAAATCATCAAATTTACATAATATAGTTGAAAACAATTACAAAATGTGGTAAAATAAGATATACGAGTAAAAAGAGACTAAAATATAAGAAAATAGAGGAGAAATTTGTATGAAAGAAAGAAAATTAGATAAACTTTATGCAGAATTTGAAAAAAACTATAGTGGAAAATCAAAAGAAGAGATGGACAAAATTATAAGTGATTTAGAAAAAGAAATTGCAGGTAAAGAGTCTGCACTAGAAGGAAAAGAAGGAGACGAAAAAGAAAATCTTTCTAAAGATATTGAATCTAAAAAGAAAAGAATTGAAAATTTAAAAGGATATTCAAAAAATAAAGAGCAAATTGAAGGAATAAAAAAATACAAAAATTATTTAGAAGTAAAATTAAAGACAGTTCAAAAAACTATAGAAGATGATAAAAAAGAAATAAAAGTACTAGAGAATACTTTAAAAGAAATTAATAAAAAACTTTCAGATGAAAATTACACAATGTCATTAGACCAAAATCAATACAATGGTTTACTTGAAGAAAAAACAAACAGTACTTCAAAAATTGAAAAATTATCAAAAGAGATTTGTACTGCAAGTGATAGAGTTGAAGATTTAAAAGCAACAATATCAAAGTGCAATTTAGCTTGGAAAACTCTATTTGTAAACAAAGATTGGGATGAAATTCAAAGAATTGCTACAACAGATCAAAAACGTTTTACAAGAAAAATAGATGAAAAAAATGTACCTATTAGTGAAAAGAAGAAAGCTACACCTGAAAAAATGGTCAATACAATACTTGCAAATGTTCAACAAAAACTTGGAAAAGATGTTGAAAAAATTCAAGCAGAAAAAGAAGAAAGCAAAGCCATTGTTCCAGCAAAAAAAGAAAGCTTTTGGAAAAAAGCATGGAATAAATTTAAACAATTTATTAGAGGAGACTATCAAGAAAATACACCTACTAAAGAAAATGAACCAAGCAAAGATGATGGTGTTGCACAAAAAGAAGAATCTACTAAATCGGATAGAGATGCGTTTCTAGAAGGATTAAGACAACATGTTGATAAAGAATACAGAAAAGAGGTTAAAGCTAAGGAAGAAGAAAGAGAAATAGAAGCTCATAAAGCTAAATCAAAAACAGAAAAACCACAAACTGAAAAAGACGAAGAAGAAAGATAGAATATATGTAAAAATATGGCTAAAATATAGGCAAAATGATTGACAAATGAGCGTTTGATGTGATAAAATTATATCGTTATTGTAAAGTGCGTAAACTATGCACAATCAATAACGATATTTTATTTTGAAAAGAGGTGAAATTTAAGTGCCAACAATTAACCAATTAGTAAGAAAAGGAAGAAAAACAACTACAACAAAATCTACAGCACCAGCTCTACAACATGGATACAATTCTAGAACAAAAAAATTAACAAATAGAAGAAGTCCACAAAAAAGAGGTGTATGTACAGTTGTTAAAACAGTAACACCAAAGAAACCAAACTCTGCTTTAAGAAAAGTAGCTAGGGTTAGACTTTCAAATGGTTACGAAGTAACTTCATACATTCCTGGTATTGGACATAACCTACAGGAGCACAGCGTTGTTCTAATCAGAGGTGGAAGAGTAAAAGACCTTCCAGGTGTTAGATATCATATTATTAGAGGAACATTAGATACAGCAGGTGTTAAAGATAGAATGCAAGCTAGATCTAAGTATGGAGCTAAAAGACCTAAAAAATAAACATTTTTATGAAAAACTTTGTATTACTGCGTTAACTTGCGATTAAAATTTTTTCAATATACAAACGTATAATTTCAAAAATTTTATCTTAGTTGCCTTGTACTACTTGTTTTTGATAAAAATGTTGTAAATTCATTTATAAACATCGTCTTGCTTCGTTAGTCATCACTTAAAAAATCCTCGATGTACACACACGTACACCTCCGGTTTTTTAGCTTGACTGCCTTGCAATACTTGTTTCTAAATAGATTTACAGAAAAAAATTAATAAAAAATTAATTAAAAGGTGCATATAACTACTTACTAAATTTAAGGTACTTAAATTTGAAATAGATTATACGCACTTACGGGAAAATTACTAAATTTTCCAGAGTACCGAGATACATTTTGTGTATCAATATTAATAAGGAGGGAAGAAAAGTGCCAAGAAAAGGATATATAGCAAAAAGAGAAGTTTTACCAGATCCAATATATAATAGCAAAGTTGTTACAAAATTAATCAACAATGTAATGCTTGATGGTAAAAAAACAGTTGCTCAATCAATTGTTTATGATGCATTTGATATCATAAAAGAGAAAGAACAAAAAGATCCATTAGAAGTTTTCGAAGCAGCACTTGAAAATGTAATGCCAGTTCTTGAAGTTAAAGCTAGAAGAATTGGTGGTGCTACATACCAAGTACCAATCGAAATCAGACCAGAAAGAAGACAAACTTTAGGTTTAAGATGGCTTGTAACATATGCTAGAAATAGACATGAAAGAACAATGGCTGAGAAATTAGCTGCTGAAATCATGGATGCTGTTGCAGGTAATGGTGGAGCATATAAGAAGAAAGAAGATATGCATAGAATGGCTGAAGCTAATAGAGCTTTTGCTCATTACAAATTCTAATAAAATTCTTCGTCTTGCGTTGTCAAGCATCACATAAAAATTTTTCAATATACAAATGTATAATTTCAAAATTTTTAGTTTGCTTTCCTAGCAATACTCGAATTTAATTAGAATTATCAAATCAGGTTATAAGATTTTGTTAGTCATCACTAAAAAAATCCTCGATGTACACATGTACACCTCCGGTTTTTTAGTTCGACTGCCTTGCAATACTTGTTTCTAACATGATTTGAAAAATTAAATTTTTAGTTCGCTTTCCTAGCAATACTCGAATTTAATTAGAATTATCAAAAAGTTTAGAATAAAATAGAAGGAGGAAAATATGGCTGGAAGAGAGTTTCCTTTAGAGAAAACAAGAAATATAGGAATTATGGCTCACATAGATGCAGGAAAAACTACAACTACAGAGAGAATACTTTTCTATACAGGTAAAACTCATAAAATAGGAGAAGTTCACGAAGGTGAAGCTACTATGGACTGGATGGTTCAAGAGCAAGAAAGAGGTATTACAATTACTTCTGCTGCTACAACTTGCCAATGGAAGGGAAATAGAATCAATATTATTGATACTCCTGGACATGTTGACTTTACTGTAGAAGTTCAAAGATCATTAAAAGTTCTTGATGGTGCTGTTACAGTATTAGCAGCTAAAGGTGGAGTTCAACCTCAAACAGAAACAGTTTGGAGACAAGCTGATAAATAT
>CAJMLO010000003.1 GCA_905214245.1 uncultured bacterium | reverse complement strand
AATTTAGCCAAGTTGAGGGCCTAGTAATTGATAAAGATATTTCTTTAGCAGACTTAAAAGGAACACTTGAAGTTTTTGTTAAAAAAATGCTTGGAGAAAATTTAGAGCTTCGCTTTAGACCAAGTTATTTCCCATTTACAGAACCTTCTTATGAAGTTGATGTTAGTTGTTTTAAATGTGGTGGAAAAGGCTGTAATCTATGCAAACAAACAGGTTGGATAGAGGTTCTTGGTTCTGGCATTGTTCATCCAAATGTTTTAAAAATGAATGGATATGATCCAGAAAAATACAGTGGATTTGCATTTGGAACAGGACTTGACAGACTTGCAATGTTTAAATATGGTATTACAGATATTCGTTTGCTTTACCAAAATGATGTAAGATTTTTAGAGCAATTTGACAAAATGGATAGATAGATTTAAGGAGGATAGATTTAAATGAAATTAAGTACAAATTTTGTAAAAGATTATGTTGATATAGATGTTGATGTTAAAACACTTGCAGAAGATATGACAAAAGTAGGAAATGAGTATGATAGTGCAGGAAAATTACTTGATGCAAGTAATTTAGTGATAGGAGAAGTTAAAACATGCAAAATGCACCCAGATTCTGATCATTTACATGTATGTACAGTTGATGTTGGAACTGAAGTTTTACATATTGTATGTGGTGCTCCAAATGTTAGAGAAGGTCTTAAAGTAATTGTTGCACTTGATGGTGCAAAACTTCCAGGTGGAACTATAAAAAGAGGAATGATAAGAGGAGAAGAGTCAAATGGTATGCTATGTTCTATGGCAGAACTTGGACTTGAACACAAATTTTTAGAGGAAACTGATAAAACAGGAATTCATGAACTTCCTTTAGATGCTCCAATTGGAGAAGATGCTATTAAATATATGGGACTTGATGATGAGGTTATAGATTTTGATTTGACAGCAAACCGTGGAGATTTACTTAGCATACTTGGAATGGCATATGAGATTTCTGCAATTTATGATAAAAATGTAAAAAACGTTGATTTGTCATTTGATGAGAATAATGAGGATATAAACGATAGTTTTAAGGTAGAAGTTGAAACTGAAAATTGTTCAATATTTTTAGCAAAAAGAGTAAACAATATTAAAATAGAAGAAAGCCCAGCATTTATAAAAAATAGGTTAATTGCATCAGGAATTAGACCTATCAATAATGTTGTTGACATAAGCAATTATGTAATGCTAGAACTTGGTCAACCACTTCATTTTTATGATGCAGATAAATTAAATGGAAAATTACAAGTTAGAATGGCGAATGATGAAGAAAAATTAACAACACTTGATGATATTGAAAGAATCCTTCATAAAGACAACATTGTAATTGCAGACGGTCAAAAGGCTATCGGACTTGCAGGTGTAATGGGTGGAGCAGATACAGAGATTACAGAAAACACAAAAAATGTTATTATTGAATCTGCAATATTTGATCCTATTAAAGTAAGAAAAACTGCAAAAGAAATTTTAAGAAGTGAAGCAAGCTCAAGATTTGAAAAAGGACTTGATCCAAACAGAACATATATGGCAATAAAAAGAGCATGCCATATGCTTGAAAAATATGCACAAGGTACAGTAGTTGGTGGAATGTGCAAATATGATACTTGCAATTTATCAAATAGAGAAATAGAAATTACATTTGAAAATATAAACCGTATTCTAGGTATGGATATTAAGAAAAAGGATATACTTGATGTATTTAGAAAACTTGGATTTGAATGTACATTAATTAGCGAAAATAATCAAACTAAAGCAACATATAAAGAAAACGAAGATGAGCTTTCATCATTTGAAAAAATGATTGTTTCTGTTCCAAGAAGAAGAGGAGACATTACAATTAAAGAAGACTTAATAGAAGAGGTTGGACGTATATATGGTGTTGATAACATAGTAGGAAAATTGCCTAACATTGCGCCAAAAGAGGGAAGTTATGATAAGACAACAAGAGGAATAAGAAACAAAATGGTAGACCTTGGACTAAATGAAACTTTGTCATACATTTTGGTAAACGAAAAAGAAGCAAAAATGTTTACTAAAGATGATTCAGAACTTGTAAAACTATTAGACCCTATGACAGAAGATAGAAGCACTTTAAGACACAGTGTTCTTCCATCATTGCTTAAAATATATGAATATAACAAGGCAAGAAGTGTAAAAGATGTATCTATATTTGAAATTGGAAAAGCATTTTACAAAAAAGGCGAAGAATATGGAGAAAATACAAAACTTGCAATATTGATGACTGGAAATTATTATTTAGGAATAGATAATAAAAAACAAATTGATTTTTATGTTATAAAAGGTATTGCAGAAGAATTACTTGATTATTTAGGATATACAGGAAGATATAGTTTTGTAGCAGATAAAGAAAAAATGCCAGAAGAATTGCATCCAGGTCAATCTGCAGTTATTTCTTTAAATAATGATATGATAGGTATTATAGGAAGGGTACATCCACAAATTTTAAAAGAAGATGTATATGTTCTTGAAATTGATTTAGATAAATTACTAAGCAAAAAAGTTGGTAAAATGAAATATAAAGAAATTTCAAAATTCCCAAGTGTGAAGAAAGACTTAGCACTTGTTGTTGATAAAAATATTACATCAAAAGAAATAGAAGCACTAATAAAAAAAGCTGGTGGTTCTTTACTTACAAATATAGAAGTATTTGATGTTTATGAAGGAAAAGGTATAGAAGAAGGCAAAAAAAGCATTGCATATTCTTTAACTTTTGAAAAATCTGATAGGACATTGACAGATGAGGAAATATCTGCTACTATGGAGAAAATTATTGATTTTACATCTAAAAAATCAGGAGCAGAACTTAGAAAATAATGAAAAGGAGAAGAGAAAAATGAAAGCAATTGAAATACGTAATAAATATTTAAACTTTTTTAAAAATCATGGACATAAGGTTATTCCAAGTGCGCCATTAATTCCAGAAAATGATCCATCTGTATTATTTACAACAGCTGGAATGCAACCACTTGTTCCTTATCTTTTGGGTGAAAAACACCCAGAAGGAACAAGACTTACAGATTATCAAAAATGTTTACGTACAAATGACATTGATGAAGTTGGAGATAATAGACATTTAACATATTTTGAAATGCTTGGAAACTGGTCACTTGGAGACTATTTTAAAGAAGAATCTATTGCAATGAGTTATGAATTTTTAACAAAGGAACTTGGAATTCCTGCAGAAAAACTTTCTGTAACTTGTTTTGCAGGAGATGAAGATGCTCCAAGAGATACAGTGACAGCAGAATGTTGGAAAAAAGCTGGTATACCAGATGAAAGAATATATTTTTATGGAAAAGATGACAACTGGTGGATAGCAGGAGAGGAAGGACCATGTGGACCTGATACAGAAATGTTTTATGACACAGGAAAAGAGCCTTGCTCAGATGAGTGCCAACCTTCATGTGATTGTGGTAAATATGTTGAAATTTGGAATAATGTATTTATGGAATACTATAAATCAAAAGATGGAACTTATTCTAAATTAAAACAACATAATGTTGATACAGGACTTGGACTTGAAAGAATGACAATGCTTTTACAAGGAAAACAAACTCCATTTGATACAGAACTTTTTGCACCTGTAATGGAAAAACTTGCGCAGCTTGCAAAAGAAGATAGTATAGAAAGTAGAAGAATTGTTGCAGAACATTTACGTGCAAGCATGATGGTTATTTGTGATGGAGGTAGACCTTCAAATGTTGATAGAGGTTATGTTTTAAGAAAACTTATAAGAAGAATGTCAAGACATTTAAATAAATTACAAATTGACTTAAATGAACTTGCAGACTTAATTGACCTTAATATTGATATATTAAAAGATATGTATCCTGATTTAGAAAAAAATAGAGATACAATAAAACAAGTAATTATAGAAGAAAAAGATAAGTTCATGAAAACACTAGCTCATGGTGAAAAAGAATTCAATAAAGCTGCGCAAAGAGCAAAACAAGAGAATAAAAATATAATAGATGGACAAACTATATTCAAATTATATGAAACATATGGATTCCCACCTGAAATTACAGCAGATCTTGCAGGAGAACAAGGATTTAAAATTGATTTGACAGAGTTTGATAAATTGTTTAAAGAGCATCAAGAAAAATCAAGAATCGGAAGTGAGCAGAAATTTAAAGGTGGACTTGCAGAACAAAACGAAATTACAACTGCATATCACACAGCAACACATTTATTAAATGCTGCACTAAAAGTTGTAATAGGCAAAGACATTCATCAAAAAGGCTCAAACATTACATCTGATAGAATGAGATTTGACTTTAGTTGTGATCACAAATTGACAGATGAAGAAAAACAAAAAGTTGAAGATTTAATAAATGAATGGATAAAACAAGATTTACCAGTAAAAGTTGAAACAATGAAAAAAGAAGATGCTGTAAAATCTGGAGCAGAGTGTATGTTTATTGAAAAATATCCAGATGAGGTTACAGTATATACAATTGGAGATGTTTCAAAAGAAATTTGTGGTGGACCTCATGTTAAACATACAGGAGAACTTGGACATTTCAGAATAAAAAAGGAAGAAGCAAGTTCAGCAGGTGTAAGAAGAATAAAAGCTATATTAGAATAGTATTTAAAAAAGTAAAGTGACTTTGAAAAATGAAGTCACTTTGCTATAATTAATAAAAAGTGGAAAGGAATAGGTAAAAAATATGGAAGATTGTATTTTTTGTAAAATAATAAATGGAGATATTCCATCAGAAAAAGTATATGAGGATGAAAGTGTTTTAGCATTTAAGGATATTCATCCTGCAGCACCAATTCATGTACTTGTTATTCCTAAAAAACATATAAAATCATTACTTGAAGTAACAAAAGAAGATAGTGAAGTAATTTCACATATTTATGAGGTAATAAACAAAATTGCTAAAGACATGAATATTGAAGAAGATGGATTTAGAGTTATCGTAAATTGTGGAAAAGACGCAGGACAGGAAGTAATGCACCTTCATTTTCATTTACTTGCAGGTAAGAAGCTTGGAACTAAAATTGTAGGCTGAAAATATGGCAAAGAAATGAATTATATGTTATAATAGTATTAGATTTAACTAATGGAGGAAAAACATATGGGAACTTTAAATAGCATGTTTAATAGTAAATATAGTAAAGTATTAACAATTATATTAATAATTGTAATTGTCCTAATAGTTGGAATACTTGGATTTATGGCATATGATGTTTATAGAAAATATGTGATTGATGAAGAAGCGGGAACAGCAGCAGGCAAGTTCGAAAATCAATTTGCAAATAATTCTAATACAGTTGAAAATATTGTTTCAAATACAGAAGTAATAGATCCAAATATTGATTTAAATTCAATAAATAATGGAAATACGGTAAATACAACAAATGGAAACAAAGTTATGTATCAAGGATATGAAGTCATTGGAACAATAGAAATTCCAAAAACAAATATAAAATATCCTATTATCAAATCAGAGGATGTTGGACTAAATTCTTTGAAAGTTGCTATTTGTAATTTGTATGGTGAATTAAATAAAAAAGGAGGAAATGGAGTTCTAGTAGGTCATAACTACAGAAATGGAACATTTTTCTCTAATAATAAAAAATTGACAAATGGCGATAAAATTTATATAACTGATAATTCTGGAAAGAAAGTTACATATACAATCTATAAAAAATATGAAACAGGTACAGGTGATTTTAATTATGCTACAAGAAAAGTTGATGCAAACAAAATGGAAATATCACTTTCAACTTGTACAGATGATTCAAAAAAGAGATTAATTATATGGGCAGTAGCAGAATAATTGATATTTTTATAAAAAATAAACAAATATTTTAAAATAATTGTTGACAAATGGGTGGAAAATGGGTTACAATATATCTTGCAATGCTTAAAGAGGCATATGGTGGATGTAGCTCAGTTGGTTAGAGCGCTAGTTTGTGGCACTAGAGGCCGTGGGTTCGAGTCCCATTTTCCACCCCATACATATTGGGCTGTAGCCAAGCGGTAAGGCACCAGACTTTGACTCTGGCATGCGCTAGTTCGAATCTAGCCAGCCCAACCAAGCAAACGAAAAACAAACTCTTGCATCTTTTATTGAGAATGTAAGAGTTTTTTTAACTTAAATCTAAATTTTCGAATAAATTGGAAAATTTGACATATAATAAAAAATGAGCTATAATACTTTATAGCAATTGCAAAACAGTTCTTAAATTGTGCAAAAAAAGACTAGGAGTGATGATCCTAGTCTTTTCTTATTAATTCCCTAATTCTTTTACAATCAAATAAATCAAATAGAGTTTTAATAATTTTAACAGTTCTTTCATTGTGCAACCTCCTTTCTCAATGAAAGACGGCATATACATATTATAATATAACAAAAGAATTGTCAAACCAAAAAGTAGAGGACTGTGCTCCTCTACGAAAGGGTATACAAAATATCGTATTTGCAATATAAATTTATATGTGCTATAATGGTTTATGTAACCTTATTTGAAAAATCAATTTTAGGGAGGGCTTTTTATGAAAAGACGGGTTATGCTATTATTTGGAAGATTCCTACAAATTGGCTCTTTAATTCTTGGAGCATATTTCATCTTTTATAATTTTGGATATATTCCTATCTCCAAAATCTTAATTGCATTTAAAGAAGGCGGAGCATTATCCATTATATGTGAGACTTTGTTCCAGACAGCAATATTACTTTTTGGATTTTGGTGTAGCTTTTTTGGAGCTGCAATTGTTTTTAACATCGGCTGTAAGATAGTAGTGAATAATAAAAAACAAAGCGCAAGCAAAGATGAAGATGAGTACGGAGGATTTTAAACTTAGAACATAACCAATAAAAATTGATGAAAAACTAAAAAGCGTATTGCTTTTTGACGATATGGAATTTACCATATCGTTTTTTTGTATAGTACAGTTTTTTTTTTACAAGATTAGACAATACTATGTTTAAACTATTTAATGTAAATTGATTGACTTTTATAGTTTCTATTGGTAAAATGAAGTAAATGTAATAGAAAAAAGGAGGCAATCAAATGATAGTTGATGGAAAAGGTCAAATTTTTGAAGATAGAAGAAAAAAAGATGATAGAAGAAATTCAAAATCATCTAAAGCAGGTGAAGATAAAAGAAAAACGGACAGACGTGTTAATAAAGATAATGAAAGAAAAAGATAAGTAAAGTGCAACTTAATTATAATTAAATAAATTAAAAATAAAGCGACTAGAATTTTTAGTCGCTTTGTTCTTGGGTAATAAAATGTTAAAAATGATTGCAAATAAATTTTATTTGCGTTATATAAGTAACTTTATTTAGCAGCATCCGCCTCTGCCACCACCACAACAGCAGCATATTAAGATAAGAATTATGATAATCCAAATGCAGTCATCACCAAAACCGAAACCGCATCCACAACCTCTGTTCTCTGGCATAAAATCCCCTCCCTTCAAAAGAAAATGATATTTTTAATTAGCAACCGCATCCGTTGTTGCAACCACATCCGTTGTTACCACATCCACCACAGCAGAATAATAACAAAAATAGGATGATAAACCATAAAAGTTCACTATTACAGCAATTTCTCATTTTCTGTACCTCCTATAAAAGTTTGTTTTGCTCTTTCGTTTATGATATATATTATTCAACTTAAAAAAATCGGTTACAAAGGTTATAAAATTTATTTAAAAATTCATTAAAAAACTATACAAAACGGAGTGATTAATGATATAATTTGAGGCAAAAGAACAAATGTAACATGTAATGGAGGAAGAAAACGAGTATGGGAAATATTGTTTTGTTAGATGAACTAACGATTAATCAAATAGCAGCAGGTGAGGTTATTGAGAGACCAGCTTCAGTTGTTAAAGAATTAGTTGAAAATTCAATAGATGCAGGAGCTACTAGTATATCAGTAGAAATAAAAAATGGAGGAATTTCATACATTCGTATCACAGATAATGGAAAGGGAATTATGCCTGATGATATGGATATGGCTTTTGAACGTCATGCAACAAGTAAAATAAGAAAGGCGGAAGATTTAGAGACTGTAACTTCTATGGGGTTTAGAGGTGAGGCTTTGGCAAGTATTGCTTCTATTAGCTCGGTTGAAGTTGTTTCAAAGGCAATTGGAAATGATATTGGTTGCAGAGTTGAAATTAAGGGTGGTAACATGCTAAATAAGGAAGATGCAGGATGTCCACAAGGTACTACAATTACTGTAACGGATTTATTTTATAATACACCTGTAAGATATAAATTCTTAAAAAAGGATTTTACAGAGGCTGGGTATATCGAAGATGTAATAACAAGAATTGCACTTGTACATCCAGAAATTGCTATTAAGCTTATAAGTTCTGGTAAAACTATAATCCAAACACCTGGAAATGGAGATTTGAAAACAGTTATATATAATATATATGGAAAAGATATAGCAGAAAATGTAATAAATGTTGATTATGTTTATGATGATATACATGTTACTGGAGTAATTGGAAAACCAGTAATTTCACGTTCAAATAGAAGCAATCAATTATTCTTTGTAAATAAGAGATTCATAAAAGATAAAGCATTAACAAGTGCAGCAGAACAAGCATATAAAGGTATGATTACAATTGGAAAATATGCTTTTCTAGTTTTAAATATTGAGATGAATCCTAAACAAGTGGATGTAAATGTACATCCTGCAAAACTTGAAGTAAGATTTGATGATGAAGGCAAAGTTTTTAAGGCTATTTATCATACTATAAAGGAAAATTTACTACAAGGTGATTTAGTACCTGATAAGACAAGAATTGAGATAAATAAGCAAGAGGAAAAAGAAGAAAAACAGAAGGAAGTAAAAGAAAATATTGCACAAAGTGGATGGAGCAATATGAATTCTTCTAATAATTTTATTGCACAAATATATAATCAAAAGCATGGAATTGATACTAATATAGGCGAAAATAATAATGAGAATGTGAGCCAAGGAAATACTGTAAATGAAACTTCAAACATGGATGATGAAAAAAACAAGGCTATTGAAGCTTTTAGAAATGAATATAATGCACAAATTTTAGAGAATAGACCTGCAAATAATTTGATGGATAACACTGAAAAAATAGAAACATTACAAAATAGTAATGAAGAGACGCAAAAAATTGACATTCCAGTATCTGAAAATATCAATAATAATGATGAAACAAAAGTTGTAGATTTAAAAGAAGTAAATGAAAAGCTTAATGAGCTTTCTAATTTGCAAGTTGATACGAATTTCCAAGATTTTGATGAAATGTATGCAAGAACTTTTGGAACAACTAAAAAAGAGGAAAAAGTTGAAGAAGAGGCAAGTGGTTATAAGTTTAATTCTGATGATTTAAAGACAGTTGAAAACATGTCTATTTTTGAAAAAAATGAGGAAGGACAAGCTCCAAATTATAAATTTATAGGAATTGCATTTTCAACATTTATTATTATAGAGCTTGATAAGGAATTGTACATAATTGATCAACATGCTGCACATGAAAGAATTATGTACGAAAAAGTAAAGAAAAACTATTATAGTGAGACAGATAAAGATTCACAACTTATGCTTTTACCTGATATTATAAATTTATCTCATAGAGATATGGAAATTGCAAAGGATAATATGGATGTTTTTAGAAAAGCAGGATTTGTTCTTGAGGAATTTGGAGAAAACACAATAAAATTAACAGGTGTTCCAAATGTATGCATAGACTTGGATACAAAAGAGCTTTTCCTAGAAACTTTGGATGAAATAAATACTGTTGCAAGAACAGCAAAACAAGAAATTGAGGAAAAATTTATTGCAACTGTTGCTTGTAAAGCTGCAGTTAAAGCTAATATGGCTCTTACAAGAGAAGAAGTAGATAATTTAATGAAACAACTGCTTATACTTCCAAATCCATTTACATGTCCTCATGGTAGACCAACAGCAATAAAAATGACGAGATATGATATAGAAAGAAAATTTTCAAGAAAGTAGGAATAAATAATATGACATTAATTTTAGTTTTTATAATTGTTTTAAATATAATTGCAATTGCTTTAACATATTATTGTTTA
Organism: uncultured bacterium; assembly: GCA_905214245.1. Classification (GTDB taxonomy): domain Bacteria; phylum Bacillota; class Clostridia; order TANB77; family CAG-508; genus CALXVA01. The sequence goes on along the minus strand of CAJMLO010000003.1, from coordinate 36,276 downwards.
TCAGATTTAGAAAAAAAGGATAAAGTAATATTTATAGCTGTATGTGTAGCAATAATATATATGCTTACAACTTTTGTATATTGGATTAGTACAAAAAGCGTTGCAGTTAAAGAAGTTTCAGATTTAGGTAAAAATTTAATTACATTTTTATTTGTACCTATAAATACACTTGTTGTTGTTCCTTTACTTGCTAAATCGTATAATAAATATAAAACTGGATTTCTTGCATTTGATAAATTGAAAAATAGAGGGATAGTACTTGGAGCTATTTTACTTATAATACTTGTAATAGAATGTTTTTATTTTAAAAATGTACAAAATACAGTTATAACTCTTATTGAAAAAAATCAACAAACAAGACAAAATGCAAATGATGAAAGAACTGAAACAAATACACTAGAAAATATTATTGAAAATGTAGATGTCAATACACTAAAAAAGAATACAGTAAATTCAATAGTATCAAATAGTACTGTTAATAATACAAACAGTGTGTCTGGCAGTAGTAAAACTAATACTGTAGAAGATATTATCTATTAAATATAGAGGGAGAACAAAATGGAAAAACCAAAAGTAATTGTTATTTGTGGACCAACTGCATCAGGAAAAACAAAATTATCTATTGAAGTTGCAAAATTGGTAAATGGAGAAATTGTATCTGCAGATTCAATGCAAATTTATAAAGATATGACAATTGGAACAGCTAAACCAACTACAGAAGAAATGCAAGGAATAAAACATTATTTGATTGATTTTGTTTCTCCTGATAAAAGGTATAGTGTTGCAGAATATAAAAATGATGCAACAAATGCAATAGAAGAAATAATATCAAAAGGTAAAACACCAATAGTTGTTGGAGGGACAGGCTTATATGTTAATTCCTTAATATATGAAATAGAATATCCAAGTGTTGAGCTTGATACGAATTATAGAAAAAAGTTGGAAGAAATTGCTGAAAAAGAAGGTTTGGACAGATTATATGAAATGGCTATGAAAGTAGATAAATTAGCCATGAAAAAAATAAGCCAAAATGATAAAAAAAGAATATGTAGAGTACTTGAAATATATCATGCTACTGGTAAAACAAAAACACAAATTGAAATAGAGTCAAGAGCAAATGAACCTAAATATGATTATTTAGTATTTGGAATAAGCATGGATAGAGAAAAATTGTATGACAGAATAAATAAACGTGTTGATATAATGATTGAAGATGGCTTGATTGATGAAGTTAAAGAAGTACTAAATAAATATGATGATTTTCCAACTGCAATGCAAGGACTAGGATATAAAGAGGTTGTAGAATATATAAATGGAGATACAACAAAAGAAGAGATGATAGAAAAAATCAAAATGGAAACAAGGAGATATGCAAAAAGACAGCTAACATGGTTTAGAAGATATGATAATATCACATGGATTGATGGATTAGATGATATACAAAGGAATGTTAACATTATATGGGAGGAGTATAATGCAGGAAAATAATACTAAGGCAGAAAATAAAGTAAATAGAAAAAATAAGTGCAGTAACAACAAATTTCTTGAAGAAATAAAAGAACATAGAAAGATTATAACGATAATTCTTCTTGTATGTATTTTGATATGGTTTTCAACAGTAGTTGTTAAGTTGATTTCGAATCCGACTAATACATTTTTGGTAGAACAGGGACAAATTTATCAAGAGGAAACTGCGACAGGCTATATCATAAGGGATGAAACAGTTGTAAAGGGTAGCAAATATAAAAACGGTATGGTTCAGATAAAGGCAGAGGGAGAAAAAGTTGCAAAAGGAGAGGCTATATTTAGATATTATACAAATGGCGAAAGCAATTTGGTAAAAAAGATAGAAGAACTTGATAAAAAAATAAACGAAGCTATGGAAAAGGAAGAAAAACTATCTTCAGGAGATACAAAGGTTTTAGAAAATCAAATATATGATAAAATTGAAAGTTGCTACCTAGAGAGCAATTTACAAAAAATAAAAGAGAATAAAAAAAATATAAATAATAATATTACAAAAAAGGCAAAGATAGCTGGAGAGCTGAGCCCTGCAGGTTCATACCTAAAAAAATTGGTGGATGAAAGAAAAAAATATGAAAATTCTTTAAATTCTGGCGCAGAATATGTAACAGCTACGAGAAGCGGAGTTGTTTCATATAAAGTTGATGGACTAGAAGAAATGTTAAACACTAAAGATTTTGGAAAAATGACTAAAGAGTTTTTAGAAAGTTTAAATTTGAAAACAGGTCAAGTTATTACATCAAGTGAAGAAAGCGGAAAAATAATTGATAATTATGAGTGCTATATTGCAACAATTTTAAGTTCAGAAAATGCAAAAAATGCAGAAGTTGGATCAAAGATAAAAGTTCGCTTGCCATCAGGAAGCGAAGTTCCAGCGGAGATTGAATATGTTAATTCACAAGATGGTGGAAGCTATGTTTTGATACTAAAAATTGAGAAAAGCATTGAGGAACTAATTGCGTATAGAAAAATATCTTTTAACATTATTTGGTGGGGAGAAAGTGGAAAGAAAATTCCTAACAGTGCAATTGGATATGAAGAAAGGGGAGACAACAAGGTTGCATATGTTATAAGAACAAGAGCAGGATATCAAGAAAAAATTTGGATTAAAGAGAAAAAAAGTAATGGAAAATATACAATTGTTTCAGATTATACAAGTGAAGAATTAAAGGAACTTGGTTTTACAACAGACGAAATTAAATCAAGAAAAACGATATCACTTTATGACGAAATTTTGACAAATCCATAATATATTACAAATATATTACAAATATATTACATTTTTGTGACAAGATAAAAAAATACTTGACATTATCACGAAAATGATAGATACTGTATGAAGAAAAACGAAGGACAAATTATGTTTTATTAGGAGGTTATTAGAATGTCAGGAGCTATAATGGAAAAGGTATGGGGCTTTTTAGGAATGGAGCCAGAACAAGAGAACAATGAGGAATTAGAAAACGAAGATTATATAGAAACAAACGAAATGCAAGATCAAGATGATGAAGATGATAGAAGAGTATGGAATAGAAGAGGAAGCAAAGTGGTAAGTATGCCACAAACTCAACAAGTTAAGATGGTTATTTGTCAACCTACAACTTTTGAACAATCTGAAAATATTTGTACTTTATTAAAAGAAAAGAAATCAATTATTGTAAATTTAGAATATGTTAACAAAGACATAGCTAGAAGAATAGTTGATGTTGTTAGTGGTGCTGTTCATGCATTAGATGGAAACTTACAAAAAGTATCAAATTCTATATTTTTAGTTGCACCATACAATTATGATATTACAAATGAGATGGCAAGAGAAGAAATAAAAAATAAACTATCAGTTTCTTGGATAAAGAATAATGCTAATAACTAAATAAATTATAAATAGAATTCATAGACATTAAATAGGAGGAAAAAGTATGTACACACCATTGGATATAGAAAACAAAAAATTTGCTAAACAAATGATGAACGGATATAGTGTAGATGAAGTAGATGAATTTTTAGACGAATTGACAGCAGATTATGAAAAATTATATAAACAATCTAATGAAGCAAATACAAAAATAGCAGAATTAGAGGAAAATATGGAAAAATATAAAAGCTTAGAGTCAACTTTAAATAATACTTTAATAATGGCTCAAAGTACAGCAGATGATATAAAAAAAGCAGCTCAACAACAAGCAGATCAAATCATAAGTGATGCTCAAGGAACTGCACGAGAAAAAGCAAGAGAATTAGATCAACAAATAATGATGAAAACAAAAGAACTTGATGACCTACAAAAACAATTTGATGTTTATAAAGCTAAAATGGAATCATTATTAATATCACAACTTGAACTATTAAAAGAAACAAATAAAGATTAGAAATAATAGCGAATGTAAAAATTCGCTATTTTCTTTTAACTGTTTACATTTTACATAAATTGTTGTATAATGCTTTTGAAAAATGTTACAAAAATATAACAGTATTACAATTGTGTTAAAAGTATATTACAATTGTGTTAATAATATTGACATATTGTAAATAAATTATAAAATATAGTAAAACAAAAACAGGAGTGACTTGTGAGAGTAATTAGTGGAAGTGCAAGAGGAACAAAGTTGAGTTCGGTTGATGATATTTCAACAAGACCAACACTTGACAGAGTAAAAGAATCTTTATTTAATATTATACAAAATAAAATACCGGATAGCATTGTACTTGATTTATTTGCTGGTAGTGGTGCGATAGGAATAGAATGTATTAGTAGGGGTGCACGGACATGTTTACTTTTGTGAAAAGTCGCATAATGCTTCAAAAATGATATATCAAAATTTGACAAAAACAAGATTTGAAAAACAATCAACAGTTATTGAAAAAGACTACAAGGATTGTTTGAAAATTTTGAAAAATGAAAATATAACATTTGATTTAATATACATAGATCCACCATATAGAATGAATTTTGCGGTAGATTCTGTACAAAGAATTTTGAAGCTTAATTTATTAAATGAAAATGGAACTATTATTTTAGAAACAGATGACGAAGCAAGAGAATTGAAAGAATTAAAGCAAATTGGATTAGAAGCAAGTGATTTAAGAAAATATGGTAGAGCAAGCCTTATATTCTTAGATCGAAAGGAGTAAAAACTTATGGAAATATTTACTTTATTGGAAACTTTAGAGGATATTATGGAAAAAAGTAGAAATGTACCTTTTTCTACAAAATGTGTTGTTGATAGAGACGAAATTTTAGAAATTGTAAAAGAAATTAGATTAAAATTACCTGATGAAATTAAACAAGCAAAATGGATTAAGGAAGAAAGACAACGTATACTTGTCGAAGCTCAAAATGAAGCAAATGACATTATTAAAGAAGCTGAAAACAGAATTATTTCAATGATTGATGAGCATGAAATAACAAGAAAAGCATATGAAAAGAAAGTTGAAATAATTGAAACAGCAAATGAAATGTCAAGAGAAATAAAAAGCGGAACAGAAGAATATGCAGATGGTGTGCTTGCAGGAATTGAAGTTGCACTTGAGGATGCATTAAAAATAATTCAAAATAATAGAAAAGAATTGAAATAAGTAAAGAAGTCAGAAGTCGGAATATCAATTATCGAAAATTGATTTCTGCCTTCTTTTTTTGATTTTTCTATTTGTTTTTTTTTACAGTTATGATATAATTTTCGAAGAAATAAATGCATGACAAAGGAGGAAGAAATTTGGCAAGGTCAACGAAAAAAAAGAAGAAGCAACAAAAAGGAATGGATATAAATATAGCAGTGGTATTAATGATTATTGTTAGTATACTACTTGGAGTATTGATATATAGTAAATCAGGTGCTATTGGTAGAACTATTAGTCCGATTTTAGGAGGATTAATGGGACCAATAAAATATATTATTCCTGTTGGAATTTTTATAATTGCAATATATATAACATATCAAGATAAGGAATATTTATTTTCAAAACTTATACAGTTTGGAATATTTTTGTTATGTATTGCGACAATACTAAGTGTATCTCAAATTTCCAAAGGAAATATTAATATTCAAAATGATATTACACAAATTGCAAAAGATGGGTATTATTTGGGAGAAAAAGACATTGGTGGAGGACTTATAGGTGCAATAATTGCAGGACCATTAATTCAACTTTTAGGAGAATTTGGAACAATAATTGTATGTGTTGGAACTGCTGTACTTTTACTTGTCTTTATGTTTGGAATACGACCAGCAGAGATGATAAGTACATTTATGGAGAATGCTCATGAAAACAGAGAAGAGAGAAAAAGTGAAAAACGTGAAGCCCGCGCAAGTAGAAGAAATGAAATTGAAGTAGAAGATAAAACTAAGCCTATTAAAGAAACAAGAAAAGAAAGAAGATTGCGTGAGCAAGAAGAAGCAAAAAGACAAGCTGAACAGCTTACTGAGCAACTTACAATTAATTTAAATGATGAACCAAAAGGTAAAAAAGGTAAACTAAAATCATATAACCATGATGGAGATGAATTAATCCCATTTAATATTAAAAAAGGTAAAAATAATTCGGATACAAATCCGGATGTAATAGATGCAAATTTATTTAAAACAGAGCAAGAGACAAAAGAAGAAAAGGTAAAAGAGGTATTGCAACTTGAACATACAATGACTGTTGAAGATGAACATTATGAGTTTCCACCAATACAGCTATTAAGTGAACCTGATAAAAAGCCAAATAAGGCTAGCAAAAAAGCTGTTGCAGACACAGCGACAAGACTTCAAAAAACACTATATAGTTTTGGGGTATCTGCAAAAGTTGAAAATGTATCTGTTGGACCTGCTATTACGAGATATGAATTAAGACCAGCAGAAGGAGTAAGAGTAAGCAAAATTGCGAACCTTGCAGATGATATTGCCTTGAGCTTAGCAGCTGAAACAATAAGAATTGAGGCACCAATACCGGGAAAACAAGCAGTTGGAATAGAAGTACCAAATGCAGAAAATGAGGTTGTTCATTTTAGAGAAATAGTTGATACAGATTCATTTAGAAATCATAAATCAAAACTTGCATTTGCTGTTGGAAAAGATGTAGGCGGACAAGAAGTTGTTGCAGATATTTCTAAAATGCCTCATGTTATGATTGCTGGTGCAACAGGTTCTGGTAAGTCTGTTTGTATTAATACACTTATTGCAAGCATTATTTATAAAGCAAAACCAAGTGAAGTTAAACTTGTTATGATAGATCCTAAGGTTGTTGAACTTTCTGTATATAATGGAATACCACATTTGCTTATTCCTGTTGTTACAGATCCTAAAAAAGCGGCAGGAGCACTTGCTTGGGCAGTTCAGGAGATGGAAAATAGATATGCAATGTTTGCTTCAAAAGGAGTTAGAGATTTAAAAGGATATAACGAATCTATTGAAAATGAAGGGGGAGCTGGAAAACTTCCACATATTGTAATTATTATAGATGAGCTTGCAGATTTAATGATGGTTGCTAAAAATGATGTTGAAGATGCAATTTGTAGACTTGCACAAAAAGCAAGAGCTGCAGGAATGCACCTTGTTATTGCAACACAGAGACCATCTGTTGATGTTATTACAGGATTAATTAAAGCTAATATTCCATCAAGAATAGCATTTGCAGTTTCTTCACAAGTAGATTCAAGAACAATTCTTGATATGGCTGGAGCAGAAAAATTGCTTGGAAAAGGCGATATGTTGTTTTATCCAGCAGGAGCTCCAAAACCTACAAGAATTCAAGGAGCTTTTATATCTGATAAAGAAGTTGAAAAGATTGTAGACTTTATTAAAGACAACAGTAATGCTACATATAATGATGATATTATAAAACAAATTGAAAATGCTGGAAGTACAGATAAAGAACTTGCACAACAACAAGATGATGATGACAATACAGATCCATTTTTAATGGATGCAATAGATGTCGTAGTTGAAACAGGACAAGCATCTACATCATTTATTCAAAGAAGATTTAAAGTAGGTTATGCAAGAGCGGGCAGAATCATAGATCAGATGGAAGAAAGAGGAATTATATCTGGATACCAAGGAAGCAAACCACGTGAAGTTTTAATGTCTAAAGAGCGTTGGGAAGAATTGAAAATGGGAACAGAAAATAACACAATGGAAGATAATGAATAATTTAAATTGGAAAATAAATTACAAAAGAGGAGAGTAAATGAAAAAAAATAAAATTTTCTCTAAATTTAATTTGAAAAATTACAATGATGAATTAGAAGAAATTCTAGAGACAAAAGTATTTTCTTTTGATGTTAAAAATTTATTACTTAGTATGCTTTATAAAATTGAAAACGCATATAAGGATTACAAAAGTGTTAAATATGAAGTTTTATCAATAAATGATATTATTGAATATATAATAAAAACGATAAGAGATAAATGTTTTGATATAGAATTTATTTTGCCAGAAGAAGATAAGAAGGTTGTTATTGATCAAAAGAAAGGAAAGATAATATGCTATCCAAATGAAACATCTCTTCTTTCTTCTGTATGGTATATTGGTGAAGAAAATGCACCAGTTGTTGTAAAGTATCCATATGAAAAGGAAGCAATAGAATATTTACTTAAAATTGGAAGTAATATTAGTATAGCTGAAGTTCTTAGAGATTTTAATGGATGGTCATGGGATACACTTATAGGTGAAATAGAAAATTTAGACTATAATATTTTGTATCAAAGTTTGCTTTTATTAGATGGAAAAAGATTATTTAATTTAAACATTGAATGTGATGAAAAGAATAGTATCTTAATTCAAAAAGATAAAAAAGAATACGCAGAATTTTTTAGAGTTTTAGCTAATTGTACATTGAATTTATATAAAAAAGAAAATAAAGAAATGGAAGAAAAGATAAAAAAAGTTATTGATGAAAGGCAAAGTTATTTAGATATAATTAGTAATAAAAAGAATTTTGTTGAGGAAATAACAAACAAGAAAAAGGACTGCATTTCTCAGATTGAGGAATTGGATAAAATTTTAAATGATCCCAATCTTTTAAAGAAAGAATATATAAAACGTAATGAAAATTTGCCAAATAAAGAAAAAATATTTAGCATAAGTCATTTAGTTGATAGACTTGAAAAAGAAAGAGAACAATTATTAAAACAAATTCAAAAATACAACAAAATGATTGAACCAAAAGAGTTTGTTAAGAATAAAGAAAAAAATGAAGATGAGTTGGAATTTTTAAAAAAAGAATACAATGTTATAGATTGTGCTAAAGCATTTTTGAAATGTAGCAAGGAAAAGATTGAAAATGCAGAAACAAAAGAAGAGATAATAGAATGGATATATAAAATTAGATATTATTGTCAATTGCCAGTTAACGAAAAAAACGAATTGAAAGACATAGACAAATTAAAGAAATCTTTTAAAGATGTTGTAAATACGCTTATAAAAATAGCACAAAAAAATAAAGCATTGGATGTGTTTACAGAAGATGAAAATTTATCATATATGATTGTAAAAGAATTGTTAGATTCAAGAATGATAAATCTTGAAAATGCAAATTTAATTTGTGAGTATAATGATAAAATTTTATATGTGCAATATTATGATGGAAACACTTTAGAGATGAAAAAGCAATTTGAACTTGAACATGTAAAAATAAAAAAGAAAATAAAATTGTTGTTATAAGGAAAGGATGAATATATGAAAGTTACTTTTTTAGGTGCAGCAAAGACTGTAACAGGATCAAATTATCTTGTGGAAGGAGCTGGAAAAAAGTTTTTGGTTGATTGTGGAATGTATCAAGGTTCTGCAGCAGATGAACTTGAAAATTCTGATCCATTTGCTTTTGATGTAAATGAAATAGATTTTATGCTACTTACTCATGCACACATTGACCATTCTGGAAGAATTCCAAAACTATATAATGAAGGATACAGAAATCCTATATATGCAACAAAAGCCACATGCGATTTATGTTCAATAATGTTACCAGATAGTGGACATATTCAAGAAATGGAGATTGAGTGGCAAAATAGAAAAAGATTGAGAAAAGGTGAAAAACCACTTCCACCACTATATACAGCAGAAGATGCAGCAAAGTCTATAAAAATTTTTTCACCAGTTAAATATGATCAAATTATAGAGCTTGATGAAAATATTCATGTTAGATTTAATGATGCAGGACATATGCTTGGCTCAAGCATAATAGAGGTATGGATTAATGAAAATGGAAAGCAACATAAAATAGTTTTTTCAGGAGATATTGGAAACAACGATATTCCACTTTTATCATCTCCTACAATGATTGAAGATGCTGATTTTCTTGTTATGGAATCAACATATGGAGATAGACTTCATATAAGAAATGATGACAAGGCAGAAATGTTTTTAAATATAGTTTATGAAACACTTGAAAAAGGTGGAACAGTTGTTATACCTTCATTTGCAGTAGGTAGAACACAAGAAATATTATATGAACTAAACAAAATAAAAGATGAAAAACACAGCGAAGAATTTTATAAAAAATATAAAAAATTGATGTCAATTCCTGTTTTTGTAGATAGCCCTCTTGCAATATCTGCAACAGAGGTATTTAGAGAAAATATGGATTTGTTTGATGATGAAACACAAGCTATGATAAAAAGTGGAGATAACCCATTAGAATTTCCTGGACTTAAATTTACTAGAACAGCTGAGGAATCAAAAGAATTAAATACAATGGATGATTCATCTATTATTATTTCTGCAAGTGGTATGTGTGAAGTAGGAAGAATAAAACATCACTTGAAACATCATTTATGGGATCCTAATAGTACAATACTATTTGTTGGATATCAAGCTCCAGGTACACTTGGTAGAAAAATAGTTGAAGGTGCAAAAAATGTAAGAATATTTGGAGAAGACATTGCGGTAAATGCTAGAATTGAGTATATTGAAGGATATTCTGGTCATGCTGACCAAGAATGGCTTATGAATTTTGTATATTCATTTATAACAAAGCCAAAACATATATTTTTAGTTCATGGAGAGCCACAAGCACAAGTTGTTTTAAAAGATAAAATAGAAAGCGAAGCTAGAATTCCAGTTACAATTCCATCACTTGGAGAATCATATGACTTAGATAATGATGTACAATTAACTGAAATTGTAAAACAACCTGTAAAACAAAGATATCTAAGACTTGAAGTATTAAATAAAATGAAGACATTAAAAGAAGAACTTGAAGATATGGAGACAATTGTAAAAGAAGATTATTTAAATTCTGATGTGGATGATAATGAAATTGTTGGACTTAAAAATAAACTAAAAGAGCTAGAAAATCAAATAGTAAAAATTGTAGAAAACAAGTAAGACTAATGAAAGCAATATGTTGCTTTCATTAATCTTAGGTAGGAAAGGGAAACCAATGAAAAGTATGAATGATGCCATTATTGGTGGTAAAAATATAGTTGCAAGTTATTCAAAAAAAGGAGAACTTTTAAGGCTTATGTATGATATGCCTGATTATAGACAGTTTGTTGATTTTTTTCATACAGGAGTAAAAATAAATGATTCAAACATTATTTATTTACATCAAGATATAAACAATCATTACAAACAATATTATGAAGAAGATACAAATGTGCTTAATACAGAAATTACAAATACATATTTTAACTTGAAAATAAAGCAAACAGATTTTGTATCTTTAAAGAAAAATGTTTTAATAAAAAGATATACATTTGAAAACAAGGGAAACATTGAGCTTGATGTTAGCTTTTTAATTCACTCTGGTTTGATTTCAGATGAAAATGACAAGATAGGTTCAAAAATATGTAAAAATTCTTTAATACAGTATGGTCATAATGAAAGTATGTGTATATTTTCTAAAAATGAAATACAGAGCTATCAATTAAATGATACTAATAACAATATTGAAACAGGAGTAATACAAGATAAGGATTACATAGGGATGAGTTCTGATTCTAGTATTAGTTATAATGTTGGAATTATTAAACCAAGTGAAACTGCTAATCTTGATGTATTTATATACCTAAATAAAAATGATAAAGATGAAGAAAAGCTTTTAAAAGATATATCTGATATTAAGAAAATGGATGTGCAAAAAGAGCAATCATCTGTTGAAAGATATTGGAGAAAATATGTTAAAGATCATGTAAATATTGAACTTAAAGAAGAAAATACAACATATAATAAAAGGTTTAATCAAATTTATAAAAGAAGTATTTTGTTATTTCCTATTTTGACAAATCAAAATACAGGTGGAGTTGTAGCAGGAGTCGAAGTAGATGAAGGTATGAGCCATAGTGGCAGATACTGTTATTGTTGGCCACGTGATGCAGTGTTTATTACAAAAGCTTTTGACAAACTAAAAATGCTAAAAGAAACTGAAAAGTTTTACAAGAATTTTTGTAAGAATACTCAAAAGAAAAATGGTATGTGGGAACAAAGATTTTTCTCTGATGGTAGACTTGCTCCATGCTGGGGTTATCAAATAGACGAAACTGCAAGCGTTATATATGGTGTTTATGAACATTATAAAGAAATAAAAGATATACAATTTTTAAAGGATACTTTAAAAATGTGTGAAAACGCAACGAAATTTTTATGTATATATATGGACAATATTCTTGAAAGACATGATACAAGTGATGTTGTAAAAAATGAGATTGAAAAAACATATCATACAGAAGATAGAAATAAGCTTCCACTTAGCTATGATATATGGGAAATGAATGAAGGTGTTCATTTGTATTCTCTTGCAAGTATATATGGTGCATTTAATTCAATGCTTGAAATATATAGTGATATTGAACCAGAATATACAGAAAATAGGTTAAAACTTGAGAGTATAAATAAATTGAAGAACAAAATAATAAAGTATATGGAAGATATAAAAAAATATGTTTTTAAAAATATGTATGATGAAAACACAAAAACGTTAAAAAGAAATTGCAATGATAGCCTAACTGATATTAGTATGATTGGAGCGATTGTTCCATTTAAAATGTTTGATATAGGAGAAAAAGAGGTAAGCAACACAATAGAAAAAATTAATATGACACTTAGAACATATACAGGTGGATATTTAAGATTTGAGAGGGACCATTATATGGGAGGAAAAAATCCATGGCCAATTGCAACACTATGGATGGCAATGTACTATAGAGAAATAAATGATATTAAAAAAGAAAAGGAATGTATAGACTTTGTTGTAAAAAGTTCAAATGAGTATGGATTTTTAGGAGAGCAAGTTGATAATGAAACTATGAGTCCATCATGGGTAAATGGACTTGCTTGGTCACATGCAATGTTTATACTACTTGCAAAATAATAAAGGAATGTGATTATTTATGGCAAAAGCAAAAACAGTATTTGTGTGCAGTAGTTGTGGTTATGAATCTGCAAAATGGCTTGGAAAATGTCCTGCGTGTAATGAATGGAATAGTTTTTACGAAGAGAAAATAAGTAATACAGTATCTAGCAATAATCCAAGTAACAGACCTAAAAATGCAGTTCCACGTAAACTTAAAGAAGTAGAAGGAATAAGTGAGGTAAGAACAAGCACAGGAATAGGAGAACTTGATAGAGTTCTTGGAGGAGGACTTGTAAAAGGTTCGCTTGTGCTTGTTGGAGGAGAGCCTGGTATAGGAAAATCAACCTTAATTTTGCAACTTTGTGACAAAATTAAGGGAGAAGGCAAAGTGCTATATGTTTCTGGAGAGGAATCTGCCGAGCAGGTAAAAATAAGGGCTGATAGACTTGGAATAAATAATGATGACATAATGTTCTTAGGAGAAACTGATATTGATGCAATCCAAGATGCAATACTTAGTATAAATCCAAAGCTTGTTATTATAGATTCTATTCAAACGATGTATTCAGCAGAAATTACATCTGCTGCAGGTACTGTAAGTCAGGTGAGAGAAATAACAGCAAGAATAATGAGAATATGCAAAGATAATAGTATAACAACAATAATTATTGGACATGTTACAAAAGATGGAAATATAGCAGGCCCAAGAGTTTTAGAGCATATGGTTGATACAGTACTTTACTTAGAGGGAGAAAGATATTTTTCATATAGAATGCTTCGAAGTGTAAAAAATCGTTTTGGCTCAACAAATGAACTTGGAATGTTTGAAATGAAAAATGAAGGTATGGTTGAAATTACAAACCCATCATCAATACTTATTTCTGAAAGAGAGGACAATCCAGCAGGAGCTGTTGTTGTAGCAAGCATGGAAGGAACGAGGCCTCTTCTTATTGAGCTTCAAGCATTAACTGCAACAAGTGTATATGGAGTTCCAAAAAGAACAGCAAATGGATTTGACTATAATAGACTTGCAGTATTAATTGCGGTACTAGAAAAAAAGGCAGGACTTGCACTTGGTGGACAAGATGTATACTTAAATGTTGTTAGTGGAATAAGGATAGTAGAGCCTGCAGTTGATTTAGGGGTGATACTTGCATGTAGTTCAAGCTATAAAAATGTAAGCATACCAAAAGATGTTGTAGCAATTGGAGAAGTTGGACTTACAGGAGAAGTTAGAGCAGTAAACATGATTGATAAAAGATTAAAAGAAGCGGAGAAATTAGGATTTAAAAAATGTATTATTCCAGAAAGTAACAAAAAACTATTGAAAGATAGTTACAAATTAGATATAATAGGCGTCAGAAATATAAATGAGGCTATAAAAGTCTTAGGAATACGTAGCTAAATTTAGGTAAAAGGAGTTGAAAGGATTGGCAAGTAAAAAAGATGAGGTAATCGCCGAAATACTAAAGCAAATAGCACCAGGAACCCCCATCAGAAATGGATTAGAGAACATTTTGAAAGCAAAAACAGGAGCATTAATTGCTGTTGGTGGAGATACAAAAGAAGTATTAGAATTAGTTGACGGTGGATTTAAGCTCGATGTAGAATATACTTCATCAAGATTGTATGAACTTGCTAAAATGGATGGAGCGATTGTTTTAAGCTCTGATTTGAAAAGAATTCTTTATGCAAATGCTCAACTTATTCCATCATCTGAAATTCTAACAACAGAAACAGGAACAAGGCATAGAACAGCTGAACGTACTGCAAAACAGACAGGAGCACTTGTAATAAGTATTTCTCAAAGAAGAGGAATAATTACATTATTTAAAGGAAATTCAAGGTATGTATTAAAAGACTTAGAAGCAGTACTTTCACAAGCAAATCAAGCTCTTCAAACTGTTGAAAAATATAAAAAGGTATTTGACAGCAAATTAAATCTATTAAATGAATACGAATTTAATGATATCGTTACACTTGAAAATGTTATAATTGCAATACAAAGAGCAGAAATGGTAATGAGGGTTGCAGATGAAGTAAACAAGGCAATTGATGAACTTGGAGAAGAAGGAAGGCTTTTAGAGATGCAACTTGATGAGCTTGTAGGAGATTTTGAAAAAGAAGAATTGCTTATAATTAAAGATTACATTGCACCTGGTAAAAAAAGAACTTGTGAAAAAGTTTTAGAAGAAATAAAGAAACTTGGACATGATGATTTAATGAAATCAGAAAAAATCGCAAAATTACTTGGATATGAAGATTTTGATAATTATGATGAGGTTGGTGTATATACAAAAGGATATAGAGTTCTTAGCAAAGTTCCTAGAATGCCAAGTAATATAGTAGATAATTTAGTTAAATCATTTAAGTCATTTCAACATATTCTTGCAGCTGATATTCCAAAACTTGATGAGGTTGACGGTATAGGAGAGGTAAGAGCTAGAACAATAAAACAATCATTAAAGAGAATGCAAGAACAATTTGTTTTTGATAATTTAATTTTATAATGGAAAGGAAAATGAAACATGAAAAAAACATTAACAAGAATAGGATTAATTTTAGCAATTATTGCAGTAGTTGCAGGAATAGGATTTGCTATATATGGAATATATAAAAAAGCTACATTAAATATTCCAAACCCGGTTGCAACAATGGAAGTAGAAGGATATGGAACAATAAAAATGGAATTATACCCAGACAAAGCTCCAAACACAGTTGCAAACTTTATACGTCTTGCAAACAAAGGGTATTATAATGGAAAAACATTTCATAGAACAATACCAAACTTTGTAATTCAAGGTGGAGCTGAAAAAGATTTAACATCATCTCCAAAATTAAGTGATATTATGGACAATGTTGAAACAGACAAAGAGTACAATATTGAAGGTGAATTTATTGCAAATGGATATAGTAAAAATAATCTAAAACATGAAAAAGGTGTTATATCTATGGCAAGAAGTGACTACAGTAGCTATAGTAGCAGTCTTACAACACAAGGATACAATTCAGCTGGAGCACAATTTTTTATTATGACAGAAGATAATACACAACTTGATGGAATTTATGCAGCATTTGGCAGGGTTACAGAAGGAATGGATGTTGTAGAAAAAATTGCGAATGTAGAAGTTTATTACAGAGAAAGTGAATTAAAAGATGGAGAAACAGCTCCAAAGGATTCTGATGGAAACAAAATTCAATCTGATACACCAAAAAAACAACCAGTTATAACAAGTATATCTGTTGAAACATATGGAGTAGATTATGGAATTCCAAAAACAATTGATCCATTTAATATAACTTCATGGATGATGAAAAACTACGGAATGTTTGCAAATCATTAAAAAAATAAGATAGTAGATAAAATCTACTATCTTATTTTTTTAATTCTACAACAGTAACGCCCATTTCGCCTTCTCCAAATGTACCAAGTCTAAAAGACTTTACATAAGGATTTGTTTTTAAATATTTGTGTATGCCTTGTCTAAGTTTTCCAGTTCCTTTTCCGTGTACAATTCTTATAGGAGAAAGTTTTGCAATAACACAATCATCAAGATATTTATCAATTAAAAATGTTGCTTCATCAACATTTAATCCAATAACATTAATTTCAGAAGATATATTTTGCCCCTTGTAATTTCCATTTTTGCTAAAACTTACAGAAGAATTTGGGGAAATCTTTTTATTTAAAGTATTCTTTTTCATCATATCTCTAGAATTTAGTGTTTTTAGTATTTCTAAGTTTAATCCATTATCATTTGAACTATTTACATCTTGAAGCTTATCATTTAACTTATTACGAAGTTGATTTGCATTTTTTATAGAGTCACTATTCATATTATTTTGAAGTTCATTCATTTGATGAAGAATATCATTTACTTCATCTTTAGCAGAAAGAATAAGGGCGCGAGCTTCTCTTTTGGCATTTTCTATTAATTCTTGTTCATGTCTTTTTACATCAGTATTTTCTTTTTCTAAAGATTTACGAAGCATTTCAATTTGATTTGCATTTTTTTGAATATTTTCTTTTTCCTTTTCAATTTCAATCTTATTATCATAAATGCTCTTCATAAGTTCTTCTATGCTAATATCATCAGATTTCATCAAAGAAGAAGCTTTATCTAAAATTTCTTGTTTTAGACCAAGACGCTTGCTAATTGCAAAAGCGTTACTTTTTCCAGGTATTCCAACAAGAAGTTTGTATGTAGGTTTCATATTTTCTACATCAAATTCGCAACTTGCATTTTCAAAACCATCTGTTAAAAGACAGAAATTTTTAAGTTCTTGATAATGTGTAGTGCATATTACTAAAGAGCCAATATTATGAAAATACTGTAGTATGCTTATTGCAAGGTTTGCACCTTCAATAGGATCTGTTCCAGAACCAAGTTCATCAAGTAGTATTAAACTATTATCTGTAATATTTTGAGTTATTTTTACAATGTTTGAAATATGAGAAGAAAAAGTACTTAAAGATTCTTGAATACTTTGTTCATCTCCAATATCTGCAAAAATATTATCAAAAACATGTATTGTGCTGTTTTCTTTGCAAGGAATAAGAACACCGCAATATGCCATAAGTAGTATTAATCCAACAGTTTTTAGTGTTACAGTTTTACCACCAGTGTTTGGACCTGTAATAACAAGTGTAGAATAATCTTTTCCAAGTGAAATATCAATAGGTACAACAGTAGTTTTATCAATAAGTGGATGACGAGCCTTTTGCAAGTTAATTAATTTATCATCTGAAACCATTGGATAAGTGCCTTGTATTTCAATTGAATATGAGGCTTTTGCAAAAACCGTGTCAAGGTAGGAAATAACCTCAAGATTTTCTTTTAAATTTTGACTATATTCGTATAGCATAATAGATAAATTTTGAAGAATTCTTTCAATTTCAATGTTTTCATCTACTTTGATATTTGCAATTTCATTATTCATTTCAAAAATATTCATTGGCTCTATAAATACAGTAGAACCACTACTTGAAATATCGTGTATAAATCCTTTTACTTGTGATTTATATTCTTCTTTTACAGGAAGCACAAATCTGCCATTTCGAATAGTTATAATAGGATCCATCATGTATTTAGAGTAAGTCGCAGAATGAATAAATGAATTTAATTTATCTCTTATTTCTTGCTCTAATTTTCTTGATGTTCTTCTTAAAGAAGCAAGTTTGTTTGAAGCATTATCTGCAATTGTGTTTTCATCTAAAATGATAGAAAATATTTTGTCTTCAATTCCTTTATTAGCATATAGCTTAGAAAAATGATCTGACATAATTGGAAATGAATTTGTATCAAATTCATCATCAGAATAAAAGTATTCTCTAAGCTCTCTTGATATTTTTAAAATAGAAGCAACCTCAAGTAGTGATTTCGCAGATAAAGTGGAATTGCTTTCAAGTTGTTTTATAGGAATTTCTATGCTAGGAATATCGCTAAGAGGCAGACTAGATTTTCTATAAATTAAACTAACAGCTTCATTTGTTTCTGAAAGAAGATTAATTACATCTAGTTTATTAAATTTAGGAGTAAGCCTTTCTACTTGCTCTCTTCCTAAATATGTTTTACAATATTTAATTAATATTTGTATAAATTTATCATATTCTAATAAGTTTAGATATCGAGTATTCATTTTTATATAAAAATCCTTTCTGAAATAATAAAATTAAATTTAATACTATAACTGATAATATACTACAAAGTATATGGAAAAACAAGCGAACATAGTATGAAATTGAATTTGGTTAGTTTGTAGATTAAGATTATAAAACCAATTGACTTTAGCTAAAAAATTTGATACAATTATTACGAAAAAGTTACACAAACGGAAAAAATTCGTAATGGAGGTATTGCCCTATGGAAATACAAAGAAATTTTTATCTAAATGAATTTATAGATAGAATGGATAATGGACTTATTAAAATAATTACAGGAATGAGAAGATGTGGAAAGTCTTATCTATTAGACCCGATTTTTAAAAATTACCTTATTGAAAAGGGAGTAGAAGCGGATCATATTATAAAGCTAAGTTTAGATGAAAGAGCAAATAAAAAATATTTAGATCCAGATGAGCTTGATAATTATATAAGAAGCTTAGTAGTTGATAATAAAAAATATTATCTTTTATTAGATGAAATTCAAGAGGTTAAAGAATTTGAATCAGTTTTAATTGGATTTATGCACATGAGTAATGTAGAGTTATATGTAACTGGAAGTAATTCGAAATTTTTATCATCTGATATACTTACAGAGTTCAGAGGAAGAGGGGACGAGATAAGAGTATATCCATTGTCTTTTGATGAATTTTTCTCGGTTTATGGGGAAAGCGAGGAAAAGGCTTTAAATGAATATTATACTTATGGAGGCCTACCACTTACTTTACTTGCTAAAACTGATAATGCAAAGACTAATTATCTTAAAATGCAAAAGGAAAATGTATATATTAATGATATTGTTGAAAGAAATAATGTTCAAAATAGGGAAGAACTAGAAATGCTAGTTCAGATAATTGCATCTGATATAGGTTCATTGACAAATCCATTAAAATTATCAAATGTATTTAAAGAAAGAAATAAAACTTCAACTATGACTGATAAAACAATATATAATTATTTGGGATATTTGCAGGATGCGTTTATTATTGAGAAGGCAAGACGTTTTGATGTAAGAGGAAAAAAATTTATAGAGACACCTCAAAAATACTATTTTACTGATATGGGAATTAGAAATTCATTTTTAGACTTTAGACAAAGTGAAGAAATATCTCACACAATGGAAAATGTAATTTATTTAGAACTAAGAAAACGAGGATATAATGTTGATGTTGGATCAGTTGAAATAAGAGAAGGAAACAGCAAGAAACAATTAGAAATTGATTTTGTCGCAACCAAAGGAAACAACAAAATTTACATCCAATCAGCATTAGAAATGAAGACACCAGAAAAAGTTGCTCAAGAACAAAAATCTTTGTTGAATGTAAATGACTTTTTTAAGAAGATCATAATTGTAGGAGATAATATAAAAAAATCACGATATGAAAATGGAATAATAGTAATGAGCATATATGATTTTTTATTAGAACCA
Source organism: uncultured bacterium (assembly GCA_905214245.1). Classification (GTDB taxonomy): domain Bacteria; phylum Bacillota; class Clostridia; order TANB77; family CAG-508; genus CALXVA01. Next base: position 16,386 of record CAJMLO010000003.1, on the reverse strand, counting down.
AATAGTTTGGAATATTAATAAAAAAGTATTGTAATTTATGTAGTATAAATGGTAGAATAGAGATGTAAAAAATAAATAAGGAGCACACAAAAGAAATGAACAAAAACGCTAAAATCGTTGGGAGAGTAACACACGAGCGCGCACACCTTGCATTTAACGAAATAATAAATGAAAACAAAGGCACAAAATTTGCCTTTATTTGTGATAGATTAAAAGACAGAGATAGAGCTGTTGCAGTTAAAGTTTCTTTATTGGAAACTTTACTTGGCAAGAACAGAGAGCAGTTAAAAACTGGTTTGTTCTAATAGCTGTACTTTCTGTCTTTTTGTGTGCTTCAAAAAAATAAAAAGAGGAGAAAAATTTTATGAGGAACTTAAAGAAAAATAGACAAAAAGGTATTACACTAATTGCGTTAGTTGTGACTATTGTGGTTTTGATTATCCTTGCTACAGTAAGTATTCTTGCCGTATTTGGAGACAATGGAATTATTGCAAGAGCACAAAAGGCAAAGAATACACATGAAGAAGGAAAGGCAGATGAAACAAATACATTAGATGATTATGCAAGCTATATTGGAAATTATCTAGATGGAAAAGGTGGAAGCTCAGGAGGAGGAAGTGATACTCCAACTAATCCTACAGCAGGAACAACAGTTTCAAAACCTGGAAAATGGACAAGTACAGAGGTTACACCAATAGCAGATGGAAATGGAGGAACAGTGCCACTTCCAAATGGATTTTATTATGTAGGTGGAGATATATCAACAGGACTAGTTATATCAGATAAACAAGGAGATACAATGAGTGCTTCTGGAGTAGATATGGGAAACCAATTTGTATGGATTCCTGTTGCAAGTGAGGCTGATTTAGAAAGAACAAATTTTGATGCAACTACAGGACAACCTACAACAGGATTAGCTACAGCATATACCGAGCCATATGCAAAAGGATATTCCACGGAAGCAGAAGAATATAATACAATGAAAACACAAGTATTAAAATATGGAGGATTTTATATAGGAAGATTTGAGGCAGGAGTAAATAGTACTACGTTAAGAGCAGGTGCTACAACTGCACAAACAGTGGTATGTAAAAAAGGAGTAGCCCCATATAATTATGTACCATGGGGAAAAAGTATAAATGATGCAAGTGAAATGTCAGGAAAGAGTGGAGCAGTATACCTTGCAAAAAACTTTGCTAGCCAACATAACTATACAAGTGTAACAAGTACATTAACATATGGATGCCAGTGGGATGCAATGTGTAGATATATAGGAGATGCCCAAAGAACAACACCTAGAAAATCTGCACTAGAACTTACAGGAAGTGTTAGCACAGATGTATCAAAAAATATATACGACCTTGCAGGAAGTTGTTATGAATGGACAATGGAGGCCGGCAGTACGGGTGATCGTGTTATACGCGGAGGTAATTACGACCATGCTTATCCAGTCAGCCGTCGCGACAAACACTTTCCGACTAACGGCAACGACGTCGATTCGTTTAGACCCACACTTTACATAAAGTAACACTGAACACTAATAGCGACCAAAGTGAAAAAAATTAACATAAAATTTATCGACCGTGTCAAGTCTGGTGTGTTAATTTTTTATTTATAAATTTACAAAAATTACCTAAAAAGCCTTGCAATTGCTGAAAAATTGGGGTATAATAGAAAAAGCATAATAAAAGAGAGCAGAAGAGTGGAAGTTACTTCCACTCTTCTATATGTAAATGGAGGAAAAATGGCAAGTATAGAAGAAAGAGTAGAAAATCTTATTCAAACGAAAATAGAAGAGCTTGGATATATTTTATATGATGTGCAATATGCCAAAGAAGGACAAAATTACTTCTTAAGAGTATTTATTGAAAAAGAAGATGGCACAATTGATTTAAATGACTGTGAGAAAGTAAATGATGGAATAAATGATTTACTTGATACTGCAGATTATATCAAGGAGCAATACTTTTTAGAGGTTTCATCAACAGGAGTCGAAAAAGTACTTAGAAAAGATAAACATCTAAAAGATAATATTGGAAATGAAGTAGAAATAAAGCTTTTTAAACCAATTAATAAACAAAAGGAATTTATTGGAATACTAGAAGATTTTTCTGAAGATGAAATTACTTTAAAATTAGAAAATGATGAAAATATAAATATAGATAGAAAAGATATATCACTTATAAAGACTACATTTAATTGGGATGAAATATAAAGGGAGGAATTAGAAAATGAAGAAAAAAGTTGAAAAAAAAGCACCTGCAATTGATAGTAAAGAATTAATAATTGCAATGGAAGATTTAGAAAAGGAAAAAGGAATTAGCAAAGAATATTTATTAGAATCAATAGAGACAGCACTTGTTACAGCATATAAGAGAAATTTTGATACAGATGAAAATGTTAAAATTACTATGGATAAAGAAACAGGAGAAATTCATGTTTATGCTGAAAAAGATGTTGTAGAAAATGCAGAAGATATTGAGGATGTAAATACTCAAATTACTTTAGATGATGCAAGACAAATTGATAGCAAACTTCAAGTTGGAGATAAGGCTTTAGTTGAAATTGTTCCTAAAAACTTTGGTAGAATAGCAGCAGGAACAGCAAAACAAGTAATTGTTCAAAAAATAAGAGAAGCATCAAGAAACTTTTTATTTGATGAATTTAATGAAAGAAAAGGAGAAATTGTTTCTGGACTAGTTCAAAAATCAGAAGGTGGAAGTGTTGTTTTAGATCTTGGAAAACTTGAAGGAATAATGCCTGTTAAAGAGCAAATTCCTACTGAAACATATAAGGTAAATGATAAAATTAGAGCATACATCTTAAATGTAGAAAGAGGATTAAAAGGTGCTCCACAAGTTCTTGTTTCAAGAGCACATCCTGATTTTGTTAGAAAATTATTTGAACTTGAAATTCCTGAAATTTATGAAGGAGTTATCGAAATCAAAAGTGTATCAAGAGATCCAGGAAACAGAAGCAAGGTAGCTGTATATTCTCCAAATGAAAATATTGATCCAGTTGGTTCTTGTGTAGGACAAAAAGGAATTCGTATTCAAAACATTATAAATGAATTAAACGGAGAAAAAATTGATGTTATAGAATGGTCAAAAGATCCATCAATTTATATATCGGCAGCTTTACTTCCAGCACAAGTTATGGCAGTTGATATAAATGAAGAAGAAAGATTTGCACAGGTAATTGTTCCAAATGATCAATTATCACTTGCAATAGGTAAATCTGGACAAAATGTAAGACTTGCAGCAAGACTTACAAATTGGAAAATTGATATAAAGAGTGAGGCTCAGTTTAGAGAGATGCTTGAGAAAAAAGCAGAAGAAGAGCAAAAAAATATATCAGAAGAGAGCAGTGAAGTAGAAGAATAATATTAAAGCTTTAGTTTGAATACAATGAAAGGAAAGATAAATTTGAAAAATTTACCACAAAGAACATGTATACGGATGTAATACAAAGAAAAATAAAAACGAACTAATTAGAATAGTAAAGGATAAAGATGGAAATATTAGTATAGACAAAACTGGAAAGGCAAATGGAAGAGGAGCATACATATGTGATAATATAGAATGCTTAGAAAAAGCCATCAAATCTAAAAGAATAGAAAAATCTTTTGAAATGAAAGTTGAAAATAAAGTTTATGAAGATTTAAGAGGTGCTATAATTGACAAATAAGCAAAGAGTGTGTGGATTGATTGGTTTGGCTACAAGAGCTGGTAAAACTACTTTTGGTACAGAAGCCTGCATGTTTGGTATAGAGAAAAAAAGAACAAAATTGATTATTGTTGCAGAGGATTCAGCAGATAGAACAAAATTGAATTTTGAAAAGGCTTGCAGTTCAAAGCAAATAGAATTTAGAATTTATTTGAATATAGAAGAAATAAGTAGTTCAATTGGAAAACAAAATAAAGCTGTTGTAGGAATAAATGATATAAATTTTTCAAATGAGATATTGAAAATAATTGATGGGGGTGAAGTTATTGGGTAAGATAAAAATACATGAAATAGCAAAAGAAATAGGCTTAGCCAGTAAAGAAGTAGTTGAAAGAGCACAAAGTTTAGGTATGGCTGTTACAAGTCATATGAGCAGTGTTGCAGAGGAGGAAGCTAAAAAAATAAAAGAGAGTTTTGAAAAGAATGCAAAACCTCAAGAAACAAAGCAAAGCAAGCCTGCTAAATCTAAGGGAGAAACACCTGTTATTATTAGAAGAGAAGTTATCATTTCAGAAGAAGAAAGAAAAAATGATGATAAACATAAAAAAAATGATAATAATAAAAAAGGTGTTGGTTTTGTAGAAAGAAACAATAGCAAAGACTATAATATTGTTTATAGAAATAAACAAACAAAACCAATGACCGTTAGCGAATTATTTGGAATTAAGTCAAAAGAAGAAAAGAAAGCAGAAGAAAAGCCAAAAACTAATCCTGTTGTTACCGAGAAGATGGAGAAAGTAGAAATTAAAAAAGAAGTTGTAGAAGACAAAAAGATTGAAGAAAAAGTTGTTTTGCCACAAGAGAAAATTGAAGTAAAAAAAGAAGAAAAGAAAGTTCAAAACAATACAAATAATATAAACAATCAAAACAAAAATTATATACCTAGGGAGAAAAATAATTACAGAGATAATAGAAATATGGACAATAATAATAGAAATAATTACAGACAAAACAATAATAATGAAAATCGTGGTGGAAACGATAATAGAAATAATTTTAACAGAAACAATGGTTATAGAAACAACCAAAATGGAGACAATAGAAATAATAATTACAGAAATAATCAAAATGGCAATAGAGGAAATTATCAAGGTCAAAGAGATAATAACAGAGGTTCATTTAATAGAGGAAATAGACCACTTGATGAAAAAGGAATTGATAAAAACATCAAAAATATAATGACAACAGAGATTGTAGAAAAAGAGTTACAACGTGATTATTCAAGCAAAGTAATTGAAAAGCAAAAAGCAAATAGTAAATATGATGATAATAAAAAGAAATCAAATAAAAGCAGAAAGTCAAATAAATTTGAAGAATTCAATGATGAAAAATTAAAAGATTTAAAACAAGTAGACAAACTTTCAAATATGTTTACTGAACAAGATGGTGGAATGCTTGAATATTATGATTTAACTACAGCAAGAGGTAAAAAGAATAAGAAAAAGGCACAAAAAAATGATGAGCCAAGAAATAAGCAGAAAATATTTGAGTTAAAGGAAATTACAATTCCAGAAAATATTACTGTAAAAGATTTAGCAGCTGAAATGAAGAAAACAACAGCAGAAGTAATAAAAAAATTATTTAGCTTTGGAATTATGGCTACAATAAATAATTCGATAGATTTTGATACTGCATATTTAGTTGCAAGTGAATTTGGAATTACAGCTAAGAAGAAAGAGGAAGTTAAAGAAGAAGATATATTATTTGACGAGACAGAAGATAAAGAAGAAAATTTAAAACCAAGACCACCAGTTGTAGTTGTTATGGGACACGTTGATCATGGTAAAACATCACTTCTTGATGCAATTAGAAGTACAAATGTAATTGAAGGAGAAGCTGGAGGAATTACACAACATATTGGTGCATACATGGTTAATGTAAATGGAAGAGAAATCACTTTCTTGGATACACCAGGACATGAAGCATTTACAAGTATGAGAGCAAGAGGTGCACAAATAACAGATATTGCTATTCTTGTTGTTGCAGCTGATGATGGAGTTATGCCACAAACAGTTGAAGCAATTAATCACGCTAAAGCAGCAGGTATTCCAATAATTGTTGCTGTAAATAAAATTGACTTGCCAGGTGCAAATGTTGAAAAAATCAAACAAGAATTAATGGAATATGAACTTGTTCCAGAAGAATGGGGTGGAGATACTATATTTGTTCCAATTTCTGCAAAACAAAGAATCAACATAGAAAACTTACTTGAAATGGTACTTCTTGTAGCTGACATGAAGGAATTAAAAGCAAATCCAGATAAACAAGCTAAAGGTGCTATAATTGAGGCAAGACTTGATAAAGCTAAAGGTCCAATTGCATCTATGCTTGTACAAAGAGGTACACTTGATGTTGGTGATACAATTATTGTTGGTACATCTATTGGTAGAATTAGAGCAATGAAAAATGATAAAGGTCAAAAAATTAAAAAAGCGGGACCTTCTACACCAGTTGAGATTATGGGACTTACAAATGTGCCAGAAGCTGGAGAGACATTCTATGAGGTAAAAGATGAGAAAATGGCAAAACATCTCGTAGAAAAACGTAAACGTCAGGAAAGAGAAAAGAGAGTTGCATCTGACAATCAAGTTACATTAAGCAATCTATTTGAAAAAATGGAAACAGAAAACTTAAAACAACTTGGAATTATTGTTAAGGCTGATGTACAAGGTACTGCAGAAGCATTAAAACAATCTCTTGAAAAATTATCAAATGACGAAGTAAAGGTAAAAGTTATTCACTCTGGTGTTGGAGCTGTTAATGAATCTGATGTTCAACTTGCTAGAGCTGCAAAGGCTATTATCATTGCATTTGATGTAAGACCTAATATTGGTGCTAAGGATTTAGCAGAAAAAGAAGCGGTAGAAATAAAACAATATTCTGTAATATATCAGGCTTTAGAAGATGTAGAGGCTGCAATGAAAGGAATGCTTGATCCTGTATATGAAGAAAAAATAATAGGAAATGCAGAAGTAAGACAAACATTTAAAGTTTCCAATGTTGGAACAATTGCAGGATGCTATGTACTTGATGGTAAAATAGAAAGAAATGCAGGAGTTAGAGTAATACGTGATAATGTAGTTATACATGAAGGTAAACTTGCATCACTAAAACGTTTCAAAGATGATGTAAAAGAAGTAACAAAAGGATTTGAATGTGGTATTCAAATAGAAAACTACAATGACTTAAAAGAATTTGATAACATTGAAGTGTTTGTTATGCAAGAAGTAAAAAAATAATAGAAAAGAGGAATTGATAAATGCCAAAAAATGAGGCAAGACTTAGCAGAGTTAATGAAGAGCTAAAAAAAGAACTTAGCAATATAATTAGCTATGAGCTTAAAAATCCAAATGTAACAGGTATGATAAGTGTTACAAAGGTAAAAATTACTCCAGATTTTAAATATGCAAAAGTATATGTTAGTATATTAAATTCTAAAAATACAAATAAAACTATGGAGGGGCTAAAAGAATCTGCAGGATTTATGAGAAGTAAACTTGCAAAAACAATTAATTTAAGAATTACTCCAGAACTTGTATTTGAACTTGATGATTCTTTAGATTATGGAGAAAAAATTGATAAAATATTAAAAGAATTAAAAAATGAAGATTAAAAGGGAATATAAATCCCTTTTTTCTCTAAAATAAAGGGATGACAAGGAGGAAGAATGAGTACATTAGATAGCATTCTAGAAGAAATAAAAAAAGCAAATAGTATAGTAATATTAACACATCAAAATCCAGATGGAGATGCAGTAGGTTCAGCACTTGCAATGAATCTAGCATTAAAGAAACTTGGAAAAAATGCTGATGTAATAATACCGGAATATCCAAAAATATTTAGTTTTTTACCTAGTATGGAGAGCGTAAAACAAGAATCTGATATAGAAAAATATGATTTAGCAATATCAGTAGATTGCTCTACAATAAAAATGTTAAATGGATTTGCAAAATATTTTGAAGATGCAAAAGTAAAAATTTCTATTGATCATCATAGTACAAATACTATGTTTGGAGATATTAATTTTGTAAATCCAGATGCTCCAGCATGTGCACAAATTTTAATTGGAATATTTTCGCATTTTGGAATTGAGATTGATAAAGAAATTGGTACATGTATATTAACAGGTATTATAACAGATACAGGTGGATTTAAATATGCAGGAGTTACAGCTGAAACATTCGAATTTGTTGCATTCTTATTGAATAGAGGAATTAATGTTTCTAAAATATATAGAAGAGTATTGCAAATGAAAACAAAGCCAAATTTTGAACTTCACAGAATTGCAAATAATAGACTAGAATTTTTGGAGGATGGCAAAATAGCATATACATATATTACAATGGAAGATGAACAAAGTGTTGGAGCAGAGACCGGAGACCATGAGGGAATTGTTGAAAATGGAAGAGATGTAGAAGGAGTAGAAGTATCTATTTTTGTACGTGAAACAGATGAAGGGCTTAAAGTTTCACTTCGTTCAAATGAATATGTAAATGTTGCTGATGTTGCATTAATGTTTGGTGGTGGAGGACATCAAAGAGCTGCTGGTATTCTTATGCAAGGAACAAGAGAACAAGTAAAAGAGAAACTTGTTTATCAAATTAAAGCACAAATTCAATAAAATTTATATAAACAAATAATGCAAGATGATTTTTCATCTTGCATATATTATAGGAGTAAAGTAAATGCTAGATGGAATAATTATTTTAAATAAGCAAAAGGGATGCACTTCACATGATGTTGTGGCAAAAACAAAAAGACTGTTAAAGGAAAAAGTTGGTCACACAGGGACACTTGATCCAAATGCAACAGGAGTTCTTCCTCTTTTAGTAGGTCAAGGCACAAAGCTTTCTAAATATATTATAGAACATGATAAAGAATATATTGCAACACTTAAGCTAGGAGAAAAAAGAGATACAGCAGATAGCGAAGGAGCTATCATAGAGGAAAGACAAATAGATTATAGTGTGCTTCAAAAAGAAAATGTGGAAAAGATTTTACAATCTTTTATAGGAAAGCAAGAACAAATACCTCCAATGTATTCTGCAATTAAAATTAATGGAAAAAAATTATATGAGTATGCAAGAAAAAATGAAAAGATTGAGCTTGAGCCAAGGCATATAGAAATATATAAAATGGATTTAATAGATATAATAAAAGATACAATTATATTTAAAGTACAGTGTTCAAAAGGTACATATATAAGAAGCTTATGTGAAGATATTGCAAAAAAATTAAACACAGTTGGATATATGCAAGACCTTGAAAGAAGCAGAGTTGGAAAATTTGATATAAAGGATAGTATAACAATAGAGGAACTTGAGCGAAATATAAAAGACAGTGAATTTATTAATCAGCATTTTATAACAATAGAAAATTATTTTAAAGATAAAGAATCTATTAAATTAAATGAAAAAAGATTATCACTATTTTTAAATGGAGTAAAACTAACACATAATTTAACAGATGATATGTATAAAATATATGATGAAAATAATAAATTTGTCGGAATTGGTAGTGTAAAAAATAATCTATTAAAAAGAGAAATAATAGTTGAAAATTAAAGATGTTTGTGATAATATATAGACAATAATTTAAACAAATTATTCCCTGCGTGGTACGTGTAGACTGGAATTTTAGAACCAACATTTAGATTAAAGGGAGTCCGCCTTTAGGTGTGGCGTGTAGGCTTGTATTTATATAAGAAACCCAGAAGCATCTAACAAGACACCCACCTGTGCAAACAGGCTCTTAAAATTTCATTCATCTTACGGCCAAGGCGGGGACTTTTTTAGTACCTTTTTTAGGAGGACTAAAAAAAGTACCAAAAAAGCTCAAGGAATGGAACAGTTTGAGTCCGCCTAAAAAAAGTACCATTACAGCATAAGGAGAAATTATAGTGAGCACAGTAAAAGAATTATTAAGTAAAGGAATAATGTTATTAGAACAAAACAATATTGAAGATAGCATAATAAAAGCAAAAAGATTGATTCAATATGTACTTAAAAAAACAGCAAATCAAATAATATTTGATTTAGACAGTTGTATAAAAAAAGATAATGAAACTCAATATTTAGAATATATTAATCAAATAATCAATGGAAAGCCATTACAATATATTACACATGAACAGGAATTTATGGGCTTTAAATTTTATGTTGATGAAAATGTACTTATTCCTCAACCTGACACAGAAACATTAGTAGAGAGAGCAATTGAAATCGTAAAAGATGCGCAACCTATTACAGAGAACATTAATGTTTTAGATATGTGCACAGGAAGCGGAGCTATTGCTGTATCTATTGCAAAATTGTGTAAAAACATTAAGATTTGTGCATTAGATATTAGTGATGAAGCACTTGAAATTGCTAAAAAAAATGCTTTTGAAAATGAAGCTAATGTTGAATTTTTTAAGTCTGATATGTTTGAAAATATTTCTAAAAATGCAAAATTTGATTTGATTGTTTCAAATCCTCCGTATATCAAAGAAAATGTAATAAGTACTCTTTCAAAAGATGTTCAAAACGAGCCACATATTGCACTTAGTGGAGGAATAGATGGACTTGATTTTTATAGAATAATTGCAAATAATGCATATAAGTATCTAAAATATCAAGGAAAGGTGCTTGTTGAGATAGGATATGATCAAGAAGAAAGTGTAGAAAATCTATTTGAACAAACACATCAGTATGATAAAATAAGATGTATAAAAGATCTATCTGGAAATGATAGAGTAATAGAAATATCTATTTAAAGGAGGCAAGCCATGTCTTTTTCACAGGATGTAAAACAAGAATTAAGCAAAATAAGTAATTTAGCAAATAAAGATTTAGTTAAGATAGAATTTGTAGGATATTGCAAAACAAGTAATGTGTATTTATCAGATAATATGCTTAGGTTTTCAACCGAAAATGAATACAATATAAATCGATTTGCAAAACTTCTTAATAATATAGAAAATCATAATTATCAAATTGAAATGCAAGGCAAAAATTATGTTGTTACTACAAAAAATAAAAATATAATGAAACTTGCAAATGATAAAGATTTAAAAATTGATGGAGAAATGGAAGAAAAGGCATATATTAGAGGATGTTTTTTAGGAAGCGGTTCAATTAACAATCCTGAGAATAAATATCATATTGAAGTGATATTTAAACAGAGGCAAGACGCGCAAAATGTTATAAATATGTTACAAAGATATAGTATTAATTTTAAGATATTAGAAAAAGAAAATAGTACATCCATTTATTCTAAAGATGGGGAAGAAATATCTAAATTTTTAGCTTTTATTGGAGCAAATAATGCTGTATTAAAATTTGAAGAGATTCGCGTTTATCGTGATATGAGGAATAATGTAAATCGTATAGTAAATTGTGAAACAGCAAATTTGAGCAAAACAGTTACTGCAGCATTAAAACAAATTGATGCAATAAATGTGATTAAGGCAAGTGGAAAGTTTAATTCTCTTTCTGAAAGTTTAAAAGAAATTGCTGAGCTTAGGATAAAATATCCTGAGGCTTCTCTTACTGAGCTAGGAGAAAAAACAAATCCAAAAATAGGAAGATCTGGTGTAAATCACAGATTGAAAGCAATAATGAAACTAGCAGAAGAATAGATGGTACTTTTTAAAGTTTGTTCAAAAAGGTATCATTAGATGGAAGGAAATGAAGTAATATGAATACTAAAAATGTTGGAATGTATATACATATACCTTTTTGCAAGCATAAATGTAAATATTGCGATTTTAAATCATATGCGGGTAAAGAGGATAAAATAAATGAATATATAAAATGGCTTAAATACGAAATTGCTGAAGTTGGAATTGGAAATAGGATGGACTTTGAAAATGGTCTGGACAAGCTTGCAATTATTGATACAATATATATCGGAGGAGGAACACCTTCTTTAGTTGGAAGTAATTACATAAAAGAAATTTTGCAAACAGTTAGAGCAAATTTTACTATAAAAGATGATGCAGAGATTACGATTGAAATTAATCCGGGAACTGTGGATGAAAATAAGCTTAAGGATTACATGGAAAGCGGAATAAATCGTTTAAGTATTGGGCTTCAAAGTACAAACAATGATTTGCTAAAATCTATAGGAAGAATTCATACATATAGTGAATTTGAAGAAGTAATTCAAAGTGCGAGAAAAATAGGATTTAATAATATAAATGCCGATTTAATGATTGGACTTCCTAACCAAACATTGCAAGATGTAAAAGAAAGTTTGAAAAAATTGATTTCATATAATCTTGAACATATTTCTGTATATTCGTTGATTGTTGAAGAAGGAACACCAATGTTTGAAGATGTGGAGAACAAGAAGGTTATGCTTCCACCAGATGAACTTGAAAGAGAAATGTATTGGACCGTTAAAAGATTGTTAGAACAAAATGGATATAAACATTATGAAATATCAAATTTTGCAAAACCTAGTTTTGAGTCAAAACACAATATGCACTGCTGGGAACAAAATGAATATATCGGAATGGGAGTGGCTGCACATTCGTATACAAATGATACAAGATATTCAAATATTGATACAATTGAAGAATATATAGAAAATTACAAAGATGGTAATGAGGTAGAAAATTTTGTATTCCATGAAAAACAGGATAAATCAAGTAAAATGAATGAATATATGATTTTGGGATTAAGACAAATTGATGGGGTAGAGATACAAAAATTTAAAGCAAAATTTGGAGAAAATCCAATTTATGTATATCATAAAGAGCTTGAAAAATTAGTAAATGAAGATTTGATTGAAATAGATGGAGATATAATAAAATTAACAAACAAGGGACTTGATTTAGCAAATTTAGTATGGGAAGAATTTGTATAGAAAAAAGCATAGTAGTCATGTGTACACAACATGGCTACTATGCTTTTTTTCATAAATTATTTGTTACTATATAATGGCTTATGAAGGCGTAATCAATATATTATTTCTTAGAAACTTGCCGTTCGCAGCCAATCCTAAAGATGGACGGCTGCTCGAATCGCACTCACTAACGTTCGTTTGGTCGCTCAAGCGTTTCCTTGAAATATTATATTGATTACGCTAATATAAATTAAAATGGTACTTTTTGAGTCCGTCCCCAAAAGTACAATGGATTATTTAAGTAGTTTGTCTGCTTGGTCTTGTGTTAAATAGCCGTATTCAACCATATCAGAAATGACTTTTTTTTGTCTGCTTCTTGTAAGCTTGGGATTTGCACTAGGGTTATACACCGATGGAGCATTTGGAATTCCAGCCATCATTGTACAATCATAAAGAGTCATTTGTGAAGGCTCAATATTTAGGTAACCATTGCAGGCTTCTTTTATTCCATAATATCCATCTCCAAAATAGATAGTGTTTACGTACAATTCTAAAATTTTATCTTTTGAATAATTTTTTTCTAAGTCAAATGCTGCAAATATTTCTGCAGATTTTCTTGTTAGTGCATCATCTTCTGAAATAAAGAAGATGTTTTTTGCAACTTGTTGTGTTATTGTACTTCCACCTTCACGAAGTTCAAAGTTTGTTACATTAATCCAAATAGCTCGTCCTATTGCAATTAAATCAATTGCACCGTGTTTTTTAAAACGGTGATCTTCAACTGCAATTATCGCATTTTTGTAGTCATCTGGAAGGTCATCTAATTTAACATAATTTTTGTCACTCTCGATTTTAGCAATTGTGTCTTGCAAACTCATTTTACTAATTTTTTCATCATACATTTTCTTACCATTAAGAGCAACTATACTAAAAATAATTATAATTGCAATTAATAGTAAAAAAATTAGTTTTTTTATAAATTTCATTTTATCACCTATTCAATCCTCTCTTATAAATGATATTATAATATAGATTTGTAAGAAAAGCGATTGATTTAATCTTAATAAATTATGAATAAAATATTAAGAATGTTATTTTACAAGCATTGGTCCAATTTCTGTAACAGTTCCAGCACCTAGAGTTAAAACGATATCACCTGTGTTTGCATTTTCTTTTACGAATGTGACAATGTCACTAAAGTCTGAAATATATATAGCATGTTTACCAAGCATATTAATTTTATCAACCAAGTCTTTTGAAGATATGTTATATGTATTTGTTTCACGTGCTGCATAAATATCTGTTACAATAACATGATCAAAATTTAACAATGCTGTTGCAAAAGCATCTAATAGATTTTTTGTTCTACTATAAGTATGTGGTTGGAAAATAACCCATGATTCGTTATATTTCTTTTGCTTTAATGCATTAGCTGTTGCAAGTATTTCTGTTGGATGATGTCCATAATCATCAAAAACATTTACTCCATCAAAGCATCCTTTAAATTCAAATCTTCTGTGTGCTCCAGTATATTTATGAAGTGCATTTTTTATATCTTCTCTATCAATACCATATTCATTACATACTGCAATACATGCAAGGGCATTTAAAACATTGTGTCTACCTGGAACAGACAAAGAAATTGTTTTAAAGAAATTGTTGTTATAATAAACATCAAAAGTTGGGAAGCCATTATCATTAAATACAATATTTCTTGCAACAAAGTTTGCATTTTGGCTTTCGATTGCATATGTTACAGCTTTTGCTTCTGTGTTTTTAGTTATAGCTCTACAATTTTCATCATCCCAATTTACAACAAGAAGTCCATCTTTTGGAAGCAATTTTACGTAATTACCAAATGATTTTACTATGTTTTCAAATGTACCAAAATAATCAAGATGATCATTATCAATGTTTAATATTACTTCAGTTTTTGGAAATAATTTTAAATAACTTTCAACATATTCACAAGCTTCTATAATGAAATACTCACTATTTCCAACTCTGTAGTTTCCATCTATTGCGTTAAGATAAGCACCAACTTGAATAGATGGATCTTTACATGCTTCTAAAAAGCACATAGAAATCATAGAAGTTGTTGTTGTTTTTCCATGTGTTCCAGAAATGCAAATTGTGTTACGAAATGCTTTTGTTAATTTGCCTAAAAATGTACCACGTTCTATAACTGGAATATTTAATTCTTTAGCTCTTTTTAATTCTATATCTTCTTTATTTATTGCAGCAGTATAAACTACTAAGTCTGATTTCTCAAGATTTTCTAGGTCATGACCTATTGTAACAGGAATATGATTTTGAATTAGTTTTTCTGTATTTTCAGAAGAATGTGCATCAGAGCCTGTAACAATAAATCCCCAATTTTTTAGGATTTCAGCAATTCCGCTCATGCTAACTCCACCAATTCCTATCATATGTATATGTTTATATTGTTTTAATTCCTCAATATGTGCCATTTTTAAAACATCCTTATAATTATATTTAGGTTTTTAAGGCTTAACCTATAAACCACTATTTACTTTAGGTATTATATACTTTTTATGCAAATTATTCAATACTTTGTGGTAATAATGTATGCTATGGAAGCTTAAAAAGTGATAAAATAGAAAAAAGGCAAAAATATAAAAAAATAGAAGGAAAAAAAATATTTTTGACGAATAAAATAAGTGTACATAGAAATAGTAATAATTGTACAAAATATTTTAAAACTTTGGAAGGCGGTGCGCAAAATGCAAATAACAGATGTACGTTTAAGAAAAGTAAATTCAGAGAACAGAATGAAAGCTGTTGCTTCTGTAACATTCGATAATGAATTTGTTATCCATGATATCAAAGTTATCGAAAGTCAAAATGGATTATTCATAGCTATGCCAAGCAGAAAAACTCCAAACGGAGAATTCAAAGATATAGCTCATCCAATCAATCCAGAAACAAGGGAGAAAATTCAAAAAGCTATATTAGAAGCTTATGAAGCTCCAGAAGCTGAAGCAGAATCAGCAGAATAATAAATGATAAATTAGAAAATCCCCCAATTCAATTAGAATGGGGGATTTTTTGTGGTTAAGAAAACTTACGCTAAATTTAACGAAGATTTTTCCACCACAGTGAAGAAAGTATTTAAGGCAACCTCTGTTGCTGTGTTTTTTGCATTCACAGTAACAATAATCATTGCCTTGATGTCCTTTCCGTAAACTCTTTTTGCCTCATCAGTAAGATCTTCGATAAGGTGAACATTCACCTCACATCCTTTGCCAATAAGAGCAGTTGTACAATTTAACTTCGAAACAAAAATTGAAATCATTTTTTCATATTTCCGTTTCGCAGTTGCAGATAATGAGTCCTTATTAGCAGGTGCAAGAACTGCTTGCATGCTTTTTTCACCATCATAGTATGTGAAGGTAAGATTTCCTTTCCAAAACATACCAAGAAGTGAACCTGTTGAAGAAGGATTCTCTACCTGCTTAAAAAATGCTCTGACCTTCCGTGTCGGCTCGATGAATAACGGTACTTCTAATGTGTAAATCATAACACTTTCTCCTTGTAAAATTTATTTGCAATATTTTTGCATAAAATAATTATACCATAAATATAGAATAAAAGCAAATTTATGTAAATTAGAGTATAAAAAATATATTAATTTGTTTAAAATATAAAAATGTAACACAAATGTAATAAAAATGTAATAAAAAAGTAATAAAAAAGTAATGAGGAGCCGAAACCCTTGCAAGAGTATATATATCGGTATTTTTTACAAGAAAACGTATTGAAAAGAAAAAGAAGTAATGATAATATAAGTAAATAATAAGCTTGTGAAAT
>CAJMLO010000002.1 GCA_905214245.1 uncultured bacterium | reverse complement strand
TTGTAGTCTACAAGAATAAGCTCATTTTTATCATTTATATAATATAAATCTATAGTTCCTTGCACAAAAATCATTTCATCATTGGCATCATCATATACATCTTTTGCAGGAATATTTATATAAAATGGCTGTTCTTTGTAAATTTCCTTTGCAGATTTCAAACTTGTAAATAATTCAGATTTTGTATATTTATATAGTACATCAATGTTTATTGCCTGTTTTTCAACTTCACTTATAATTCCATCTTTCAAAAGTTTACTTACAAATTCTATTATATCTTCTCTAGAGTATTCCTTACTTTCATCAAGTTTTTGCACACACAAATGCATAAGCGTTCCTTTTTGCATAGAAGTAAGTTTCTGTTTTTCTTCCATAAATTTTGGAATTTGTGTAAGCTGTACAACTCTATCCTTTTCTTCCAATAAATCCTCTATATCTTTTTCATTTTCATCCTCTTGCATTTGTTTTAATTTAGTTACAGATGTTTTAGTTGGAACTTCTCTTTTGCATGCATATTGATATTTGTATTTTAGCTTTTCTTCAATTTGCTCTCTCATTTTCTTTTCTTCTTCTGTTTCTGCATGTTCTTCTAACATTTTTTGCACATCAATTGTTTCTTTTTCTTCTGTATGTATTTCTTTTAAAAACTTACCTTTTCTATACTCATTTAGCTTAATTACACTATCAATATTTTCTTTATTTTTCAAATATACAAGCTCAATCCAATCAAGATATGATACATATTTTCCAACTAATGAAAAATTTATTTTACCTTGTTTTTTATATATTTCAAGTAACTGTTCTTTTTCATTTAATGATTTTTGCAAATCTTTTGAAATCCCTGTAATAATAAGCTTTTCCTTTGCACGAGTTAAAGCAACATAAAGAACTCTCATTTCCTCTGAAATTGTTTCTTTTTTTGATTGAATTTTTATTGCTTCTTGTGCAATAGTATTATACTCAATTTTTCTATCTTTATCTATATATTTGGGACCAATTCCAATATCTTGATGCAATAAAATAGAATTGTTTAAATCTTGCAAATTAAACTTTTTGCCAGTACCACATAAGAAAACAACAGGAAATTCAAGTCCTTTACTTTTGTGAATACTCATTATTCTAATTACATTTTCACTTTCACCTATAAGTTTTGCACTTCCCATATCGCCACTGCTTGTCTTAACTTTGTCGATGAAATTTATAAAATTAAATAAACCTTTAAAACTTGCTTTTTCGTATTGTTTTGCTTTTTCAAAAAGTAATTTCAAATTAGCCTGCCTTAAATCTCCATTTGTAAGCAATGAAACATAGTGGTAAAAACCTGTATCCATATATATTTTCCATATCAATTCATCAAGTGGCAAATACTCTTCTTCTCTTCTCCAATTATCTAATTCTTCTTCAACTTTTATTATTTTTGCTTTTATTTTTTCATCTACAACAAGCTTAGCCTTTATCATAGCTTCATAAAATGTAGAATTTTTATCAGCAAGACGAATTTGTATAAGTTCATTATCTGTAAATCCGTAAATGCTTGATCTAAGCACTGTAACAAGTGGTATATCTTGCATTGGGTTATCAATTATTTTTAGTAAAGACATAATTATCTGAACTTCCATAGAGTCAAGATATGTGCTAGATGTATCACTAAACACAGGCAAATCAAGGTCTGCTATCTCTTTTTCATATATTGGTGCCATTGTAGATGTAGCCCTTAGCAAAACACATATATCCTTGTATGTTATTTTTCTATAGCCTTTTTTCCTGTCATATACCATATATCCGCTTATCTAAAATTTCTTTAATTCTATGAGCTGTAAACCTTGCCTCAAGCACCACATTTTCAATTTGCTCCTCTTCTTCTATATCATCAGATTTAGGCTCATCTTGTCCATCTTCTGGGTCCTTGTAAATATTCTTTTCTTCTGTCTCTTTTAAATCAATAATGTCAAGTTCTGCAATTCCAGCATAATGCTCATATTTTTTCTCTGGCTCAGGATAATTTGCACCATAATTCAAATACTCTTCCTCAGTGTAATCAACATCTCCTAAATCTTTGCTCATAATATCTTCAAATACTAAATTTGTAATATCAAGAACATTGCTCCTACTTCTAAAGTTTTTAAATAATTGTATCTTTAGGCCATTATCTTCTTCAAAATTTTCCTTTAATTTATAGTTTTCATATTTGTCTAAAAACAACTCTGGTCTTGCCTGTCTAAATCTATATATACTTTGCTTAACATCTCCAACCATAAAAATATTTTTACCATTTGAAATACTATTTAAAATATATTCTTGCACAAGGTTACTATCTTGATACTCATCAATTGCAATTTCTGCAAATTTATTTCTATATTTTTTTGCAACCTCTGAAGGCTCTTCCCCATTTTCAGTATGTTTTATCAAAATTTTTAATGCAAAATGCTCAATATCATTAAAGTCTATCATATTTTTTTCTTTTTTCTTTTCTGCAAAAGACTGACTAAAATCCATCACAACTCTTTGAAGCTCTTTTAAGATAGCATACATATCTTTAATATCAGCAATAACAGTTTTTGAATCCTCTGTTATTTTAATTTTAGCAACTTGCTTTTTTACATCATCTCTTATTTCTTTTACTGTGTTTTTTAAGTCAAGTGTAACCTTTTTATCAATTGGCCATTTGCCCCATTGTTTTTTTAAATCAAGCAAATTATAATAAGCTTTATCCCAATTTTCTATGTTATTTTGCACATATTTTAAATTATTAATATCTTGCTCTAAAGTTGCCGTATACTTTTCCATTTCTTCAAACCTAAAAGTATCATTCTTTGCCTTTTCAAGTTTTAAAATACTTTCATCAAGGATATTTTTAGCATCATTTATAATAATCTTTCCCCATATAGTAGTTGAAAAATCAGTATCTTTTGGCAAATTGAACATTTCAACTTTTTCCTCTAGCCATTTATCTGGAAAAGGACTACTTTGTATGTATTTATATATATTTAAAATAAGCTGGGCTAAAGCTTCATCTCCTCTGTATCCTGTATATGTCTCAACAAGCTTTAAAAAGCCTTCATCTTGCTCCTCATATCTTTTCTCAAACAAATCTGCAAGCACATCATTTTTTAAAAGCTCAATCTCTGCTGTATCACCAATTCTAAAATTTGCTGATGTATCAATTTCATAAAAATTATTTCGTATTACATCAAGGCAAAAAGAGTGAATTGTACAAATACTTGCCTTGTTTAGCAATGTAATTTGTCTATGTAAATTGCTATCTTCAGGATTTTGCTCCAATTTTTCATATATAGCATCAAGAATTCTCTCTCTCATTTCAGACGCTGCAGCATTTGTAAATGTAACAACCAAAATTTTATCTATATCAACTTTATCATCAATTATTTTATGAATAATACGCTCAACCAAAACCGCTGTTTTACCACTTCCGTGCAGCAGCAGCAACCAATATATTTGAACCCTTTTCATATATTGCTTGGCTTTGTTCTTTTGTCCATTCCATACTTTTTCCCACCTCTTTTATAATAGAAAAAGTATATCATATAATACGTAAGAAATAAAGTGGTATTTGGAGACGAACACAAAAGAGTGTATAATATGGTGTGTTAATTCATACCATATCATACACTCTCTGCCATTTTTCGATATTGTCAAGTCTAGTGTGCTTTTATATTTACACACTAGATAATACACTATCCATTTTATCTAAGTATCTTACGATTCGCTCTTACTCTTGAAGAGCGTTATCATTTACTGTTTCATACCTATACACTAGCTATTATTGTTTGGTCGCTATTAGTGTTCAGAATTACTTTATGTAAAGTGTGGGCCTGAATGAAGTGTCGTCGCTGTTGTTAGTCGGATTGCTGCTGCCACGACTGCTGACTGGAACCGCACTGTAGCAACCACCTCCGCGTACAACACGAGAAGACGTACTGTCGGCCTCCATTGTCCACTCATCACAATTTCCTGCAAGGTCATAGATATTTTTTGATACATCTGTGCTAACACTTCCTGTTAATTCCAAATCATCTTTTGTTGGAGTTGTTCTTTGACTATCTCCTATATATCTACACATTGCATCCCACTCACATCCATATGTTAATGTACTTGTTACACTTGTATAGTTATGTTGGCTAGCAAAGTTTTTTGCAAGATATACTGCCCCATTTGTATTTACTTGATCTGGATTATAATCACTTGGAGCAAATGCTGTATTTACATCATTCATTGCCTTTCCCCATGGTACCCAATTATATGGTACTACTCCTTTTTTACATACAACCGTTTGATTTGTTGTAACTTTTGTTCTTAATGTAGTACTATTTACTCCTGCTTCAAATCTTCCTATATAAAATCCTCCATATTTTAATACTTGAGCTTTCATTGTATTATATTCAGCCTCTTCTGTTGAATATCCCTTTGCATATGGCTCTGTATAAGTTGTAGATAACCCAGTTTTTGGTTGACCTGTAGTTCTATCAAAATTCGTTCTTTCTAAATCAGCCTCACTTGATACAGGTATCCACACAAATTGGTTTCCCATACTTGTTCCTGATGCAGTCATTGTATCATTTTGTTTATCTGATATAACTAGTCCTGTTGATATATCTCCTCCTACATAGTGGAATCCATTTGGAAGTGGTACTTTTGTTCCATTTCCTCCATCTATTATAGTTACTTTATCTAAATCCCATCCAGTATCTTTGTCAATATTACCTCCTGAACCTCCACCATTTGTATCATACTCTGCCATTTCATTTGCAAGCTGTTTCATATGTTCATCTTCTGATGTTGAACTATTTTGATATGAATCTCTTGCTTTTTGCGCTCTTTTTATTATTCCATTATCTCCCAGCACTGTATTAACGCTTACTGTTGCAAGAATAATAAGCACCGTTATAGTAACAACAAGTGCAATAAGCGTTATTCCTTTTTGTCTACCGTTTTTTAAATCTTTCATCTTAAAATTTCCTCCTCTTTATTTTTACATTTGTTTTATTTTGCTTTTATTATTATACACGATACTTTATGTACAATCAACACATTTTCAAATTTGTAATGTAAATGTAATATTTCACGTAGTTCTGTATATTTTTATCCATACATAAAAGTGGTACTTTTTGAATACCTCCTCCAAAAAGTACCAGAAAAATTAATTTTTTAAATATAAAGTTGGATCTAAACTATTTCCATCTTTTCTAATTTCAAAATGAAGATGTGGTTCATCAGAAATCTCAAATGTTGCTGTAGTTCCTACTGTTCCAATTGTTTGTCCTTGTTTTACTTTTTCACCTTCAACAACAAACTCTGCTGTAAGTAAATTTGAATATACTGATGTAAATCCGTTTGAATGTTCTACTATTACAGTAAGACCATATCTTGGATCATTTTTTATAGATTTAACAGTTCCCTCTGCAGATGCTTTTACCACAGTTGTTTTATTTGCTTTTATATCAATTCCACCATGTACAATCCATTCTCCTAAAGTATTTGAATATACCAATTTATCTTTTGCATATTCTTTTATAACCTCGCCCTCAACTGGATTTTTAAAAGTTGGATTTTCTGTGCTTTTAGTATCTTGCTTAGTAGATGAATCTGTTTTTGTTTGAGTTTTCTCTTTCTTTGTATTTTTTGTTTGAGTGTTTTGTGATTTGGTATTTGTAGATTTCTCACTTGTCTTATTTTCTTTTTCCTCCTCTTCTTGTTTACTTGTATTTACAGCATATTTAGTTACATTTTCTGTAATATTCTCCATTTCATTAACTGTTCTTCCAAACTCTGTTCCCGTGGCCTGCGTATTCTCTGTTCTTTCCTCAATAATGTTTGTATCTATTTTTGCAATTTCATAATTTGTGCTGTCATTTCCATTTCCATATGATAAAAATGCTACAACAAATCCGATAATTGCTACAGCAAGTATGCTTCCAGAGATGTATAACGCTTTTTTAGTTTCAAATCCTTGCACTCTTCTTCTACTTTCTCTTCTCATAAAATGTTCCTCCTTGATTTTTTCTTTAAAATCAGTATTTACATTTTTGAGAAATTTATACAATCACAAATTAAATATTTTCAATTTTTATTTTTGAATAATAATGTTTTATTATATCTTCATAATTTTTGCCTTGTTTTGCAAGAGCATCTGCACCTGTTTGACTCATTCCAACTCCATGTCCATAGCCTATTACATCAAATTTTATTTTTTCATTTTCTATACTTATTTTAAAATTTGCAGATTTAAGGTTAAAAATATTTCTTACCTCGACTCCAGATAATTCTAAATTTCCGATTTTAACCTTCTTAACTCTTCCGTCCTTCTGTGTATTCTTCTATTTTTATACAATCTTTTTGTTTAAAATCTATTTTAAAATCACTGTGTAATTTCTTAATTTTCTCTTCAAATTCCTTTTTGGTAACGCAAGCACTACTTTTATACTGCTTATATGCATCTTCTCCTGCAGTTGTAACTGTTTGAAGATATGGATAATTCGATCCACCCCATACATTAATTGGCGGCTCTGTTGCCCCACCACTATTTGAATGAAAAAAAGCATTTATTGGCTTTCCTTCATATGTAATTATTTTGCCTTGCGTTGTATTTACAGCCTTTACAATTTTATTCCAATACTCGCTTCTTTTACTTTCTTCCCATTTTTTTAGTCTATCTTCTTTGGAAATCCATGCTTGACAACATGTATAGCTATCACATATATCTGCATCTTTGTGTTTGCTTCTATTAACAATTTTGTACAAAGTATATGTTCTTGCAACAACAGCTTGTGCTTTTAGTGCTTCTTCTTCGAAACCTGCAGGCATTTCTGCACTAACTACTCCATACAAATATTCATCAATTGGAATTTCCTGTGTTTTCTTAGTTGCTGTATGATATAGCTTTATTTTTGAATATTTTTTGTAATTATATGTAATCTCTGGAATTTGTTCATTTTCCACATTTTGACTTGCCACCTCTTTATTTTTTGAACTTGTAAATATTATTGGAATTGCAAAACATATTAAAATAAGCATAAAAAAATAACACAAAATTTTTCTCATGTCTCTGCCTCTCTTTTATTTCATTACAACATCTTTTGTTAATCTTCTTTTCATATTTTCAAGAGCTCTTTTTTCAATTCTGGAAACCTGTACTTGGCTTGTTCCAATTATTCTTGCAACCTCAACCTGTGTTTTTTCTCTAAAATATCTAAGAAGTATAACCTCTTTCTCATCCTCTTTTAAATTCTCTATCAACTGTGAAATTGCAATTTTATTTGTAATTAAATTCTGTTCATCAATGTTTGAAGAAATCTTTTCAATAATACTGATTCCCTCTTCATCACCACTATATGTACTATCATAAATAGAATTTACAGAATTTTTACTCTCTAGTGCCATTGTAATTTCCTCTTTCGAAACACCGTAGCTCTTTTGCAAGTTCTTCAATTCCTATTTCTTTACCTTTTTTTCTCATATATTCATGTTGAACAACAGCAATTTTACTATTTAATTCTTTTAAAGCTCTGCTTACTTTTATTGGTCCATCCTCTTGAATATATCTTTTTATTTCTCCAAGTATATATGGAACAGCATATGTAGAAAGCCTTACATCAAAATTTGTATCAAATTTTTTTATACTTTTTATAAAACCTAAACTTGCAATTTGATATAAATCTTCAGTTTCAAAACCTCTGCCAGTAAACCTTTTCACTATACTCCAAAGGAGTCCTTGATTTTGCTTAATCAAACTCTCCAAAGCCTGAGTATCTCCATTTTGTGCCTTTATAATGTCCTCTACTTTATTTTCATATTTTTGAAACATCTTTTCATTTGACACTTATCTATCTGCCCCCAAACTCATCAAGTTTTGTACCTCTTCATCATCAATTGACACCTTTTTTATCATTTTTTTCATCTTAATTTTAGTACCAAGTCCAACAACAGAATCAATTTCAACTTCATCCATAAAACTCTCCATAATTGTAAAGCCCATTCCAGATCTTTCAAGATTTGCTTTTGTTGTATATAGTGGTTTACGCGCAAGTTCAACATCTTCTATACCCTTTCCAGTATCAGACACCTCTATCTCAACAGTATTTGAAAAAAGCTTTGCTACTACCTTTACAATGCCTTCTGTATCCTCATATCCATGCACAATTGCATTTGTAACAGCCTCAGACACAGCAGTTTTTATATCTGCAAGCTCCTCTATTGTAGGATCAAGTTGTGACACAAAAGCTGCCACAGTTATCCTTGCAAAAGCCTCATTATTTGCTTTACTCAAAAACTCCAATTTCATTTCATTATCATACACACTTTTCATTTAACCCTCCTCATTTGTACTTATTTCTAAGCCAATTTTAGCTCAGTTATAGGTACAATTTTCAAAACTCCACTCATCTCTAATATCTTTTTAGCACTTTCCTTAACATTGTGAATCTCTAGGCTTCCACCAATAAGTTTCATAAGTTTATATCTACCTATAATCATCCCTATTCCTGCACTGTCCATAAAAGCAACCCTACTAAAATCAAATATAGTTTTTCTAGGCATATATCTCGTAATCTCATTATCAACTCTCCTCCTTATATTTTCCGCCACACAGTGGTCAATTTCCTCTGTTATCTCAACAGTTAATATCTTCTCTTTTTGATTATAAAAAATATTCACCTCTTACCTCCTATGACTTTGTTCTTTGCTTGTCCTATTATAATTCTTTTTACATATTTTTCCAAGAGTGAAAATTGGGAAGTTTTGCCGATTTATAAGAACTTTTCGACAAAAAAAGCCAGCACAAAAATGTGCTGACTTTGTTCGTAAAATATTTACTTCAAACTTTCTAATCTTTCCTTAGTTGCTTTTAGCATCTGCTCATAATTTGCAAGCTTATCTTTTTCCTCTTGTACCTTAGCCTCAGGCGCTTTATTTACAAAGCCTGGGTTAGATAACATTTTGTTTCCTCTTGCAACTTCTGCCTCTAGCCTTTTTATTTCTTCTTGCAATCTTACTTTTTCCTGCTCAATATCAACAAGTTCTTCAAAAGGTATATATGCTTTTATTTCATCAACCACAATAGAAACTGCATTTTGAGGTATATTCTCCTCTTTTTCTTGTAATATTATTTCACTTGCAAAACCAAGTTTTAATAAAAATTCTTCTGATTCTTTTATTTCTTTTTTATCTAAGTTTGTAACTAAAATCAATTTAGATTTCTTACTTGGATGTACATTCATTTTTGTTCTAACATTTCTGATTTCAGTTATTAACTTTTTCATACTTTCTACAATTGACTCATCTGCTTCAAAAGCAAATTTATGTTTAACCTCTGGCCACTTGCTTACAATTAAATCTTCTGTTCCCAAACATATTAATTTTGAATAAATCTCAGATGTTATAAATGGCATAAATGGATGTAATAGTTTAAGTGAATTTCCAAAAACATAATTTAACATTGCACTAACTTGTACTTTTATCTCTTCATCTTCACTATACATACGTGGTTTAACCATTTCGATATACCAATCGCAAAATTCGTTCCAAATAAAATTATATATCTTATCAACAGCAATTCCAATATCATAATTATCAATATTTTTACTAACTTCTGATACAAGTTTATCAAGTTTATTTAAAATCCATCTGTCTTCAATTTTTAATAAATCCTTGTTATATCCATTATCTGCAAGCAATGCCTTTTCACTAAATTCTCTTACTTTTTCTTCATCTGCAAGCGAATTTGTTATAAATTTTGCTGCATTCCAAATTTTATTTGCAAAATTTGATGCTTGCTCCAATTTTTCTGGCATAAATCTAATATCATTTCCCATTGTCGTTCCAGAAAGTACAGAAAATCTTAAACTATCTGCTCCATACTCATCAATAACCTCTAATGGATCAATTCCATTTCCTAGAGTTTTTGACATTTTTCTTCCTTGACTATCACGAACAATGCCATGGATAAGTACATCTTTAAAAGGCACTTCTCCTGTAAACTCTAAAGCTTGTGTCATCATTCTTGAAACCCAGAAAGTAATAATATCAAAACCAGTTACAAGAGTTTGAGTTGGATAAAATGTTTTATAGTCTATACTGTTTGTATCTGGCCAACCAAGTGTAGAAAATGGCCAAAGTGCTGAACTAAACCAAGTATCAAGTGTGTCAGGATCTTGTTTTAGATTTGTACTTCCACATTTCTCACATTTTTCTGGCTCATTTTTTGCAACATTTATATGCCCACATTCTTCACAATAATATGCAGGAATTCTATGTCCCCACCATAATTGACGAGAAATACACCAATCTTGAATATTGTCTAACCAATTAAAATATTGTTTTTCATATCTTTTAGGTATAAATCTTGTTTCACCATTTCTTACACTATCTGCCGCACGCTTTGCTAAGTCTTTCATACTTACAAACCATTGCGTAGAGATTTTTGGTTCTATTGTATTCTTACATCTTTCGCACTTTGCAACATTATGAGTATAATCCTCAACTGAAACAAGTGCTCCAATTTCTTCAAGCTTTTTAACAATTGCTTTTCTAGCATCTAATAAGTCCATTCCAGCATATTCTGGTGCGAGATTACCCATTTTGAAATTATCATCAAAAACTTCTATAATCTCTAAATTATGTCTTTGGCTACAAGCATAATCATTTGGATCATGTGCAGGTGTAATTTTAACACAACCTGTTCCAAATTCTTTTTCTACAAATTCATCTGCAACAATTGGAATTTCTTTATTCATAATAGGTAAAATACATTTCTTGCCTACTATATCTTTATATCTCTCATCATCTGGATGAACTGCTACAGCTGTATCTCCAAGCATTGTTTCAGGTCTTGTTGTTGCAACTTCAACATATTTGTTATCTTCTCCAACAATTTTATAACGGATATGCCATAAATGAGAAGCCTCCTCTTTATACTCAACTTCCGCATCAGAAATAGATGTCCTGCAACTTGTGCACCAGTTAACCATACGTTTGCCTTTGTATATAAGGCCTTTCTCATAAAGCTTAACAAATTGCTCTAAAACGGCATCACTCATACCTTCGTCAAGTGTAAATCTTGTTCTATCCCAATCACAAGAACATCCAAGTTTACGTTGTTGTTTTTGAATAATTCCGCCATATTCCTTTGTCCAATCCCATGCTTCTTCTAAGAATTTCTCTCTACCTAAATCCTGCTTTGTTTTGCCTTCTTTAGCAAGTTTTTGAACAACTTTCATCTCTGTAGAAATTGCAGCATGGTCAGTTCCAGGAAGCCAAAGTGTATTATATCCATTCATTCTCTTATATCTAATTAAAACATCTTGAATAGTTCCATCAAGAGCATGCCCCATATGCAATTTTCCTGTTACATTTGGAGGTGGCATCATAATACAATAGCTTTCGCTATTTTCGTCCATACTTGGTTTAAAAAATCCACTTTTTTCCCAATGTTCATATAATCTATCTTCAAAATCTTTTGGATCAAATTTGTCATTTAATTTATGCTTGTTATCCATTCAATTTCCTCCATTTTATTCAAATTTAAATAAGTTTAATCCAACACCTTCATCAAATTCTCTTTCAACTGTACCATCAATTACTTGAATAAACATTTCACATGTTGCACTTACTACTGCACTGTTTAAATGTCCTCCATAAACTTTATTTTCTCTATCTCCTGCACTCAAATGAATGTGCATATAAATTTTACCCTCTTTTGTTGTAACACTTCCCGTTAAAGAAACAATTTCAAAAGCCCCAGCATGTTTTTGAGAATAATATTTTTTCTCATCAACATCAAAAAGTCCAACTTCAAATTCACTTAAAGCACCAAGTGCATTTACATTTGCAAGTTTAACATTTTCCATTTCACAAATTTTTTGTAAATTTTCTAAAATTTCTTCTCCTCTATCAATTCTAGCAACTATATTATTTCCAAATCTTCTATATTCCATATAAAATTCCTCCTTATACATTAAAATATATTAAAATTCCACCTATAATAGCAATGATAAAACCAAGAATTTTAAATCCCCATGATGCTTGATTTTGATCGCCAAAACTAAAAAATCTCTTTGTCAAAATACGAGCATCATAAACAAAGATAACTCCAATCATTGCTAGAATAAGCCCTATAAAAGTTAACACCAAATTCCAACTCATATAAATTCCTCTTTACTTTTTAAAAAAACTCTACAGTATACTTACATTCAAAAGTTTCATGTGGCTTTAATGCAATTATATCCTGTTTTTGAATAAATACTCCCGTACTTTTAACATTATCCGCAGTTGAATACCATGGCTCAATGCAAATAAATGGTGCATTTGGTTTAGACCATATTGCCAAATATGGAAATCCAGTAAAATCCATTGTAAGAAGTGTTTTATTGCCATTTCTATTCTTCAAACTAATTTTGTGAGATGTAATTCCCTTCATTATTAATGCATCATTATTAAATGTATTTGAATCAATATTAATTGTTCTCTTATCAGCCATTCTGCTTCTTGCATACTCTGTGCCAACAAGTCCATCTACTAAATATAAAAAGTGAATTTTATCTTCATCCTCTTCAAATTCAAGATAATAATTTCCTTTTTTTAGTTCATCTACATCTATCTTAAAAGCAGGATGTCCACCTATTCCAAAAGGAAGAGTACCATCACCTGTATTAATTACTTTATAAATTGTTGTCAATTTATTTTCATCTAGTCTATATGTTGTATATAACTCAAAATCAAATGGATATCTATTTTTTGTAATTTGATTACTCTTAAGCACATATGAATGAAAATTATCAAGCTTTGTAATTGGCTCAAATTCAAAATCTCTTGCAAAGCCATGTTGTGGCATTTCATAGATTCTTCCACTTATGATTGTTTGATTCTTCTTTAGCTTACCTACTACTGGAAATAGCACTGGAGCATGTCTTTTCCAATATACTTTTCCGTTTTCGTCAAGTGCATCAGCACCTTGATGGATACGTTCTTCTCCATTTAGTTTAAAACTAACTAATTCTCCACCCATTTTAGAGGTTAGCATTTTCGTATACATATTTACTCTCCTTGCCTTTCAAATTTTGCTTTACATATTTCTACAATTTTCTATCTAATATCATATTGTTTTTTTATGTAAATGTCAATAGTAAACGCCACTTTTTTGAACTATTTTTACTTGTAAAGAAAATGTTTGATATAGCCAAAGAACAATATAATATTTTTTGGAAACTTGCCGTTCGCAGCCAATCCAAAAGATTGACGGCTGCTCGAATCGCACTCAGCCTTCGGCTTCGTTTGGTCGCTCAAGCGTTTCCTTAAAATATTATATTGTTCTTTGTTCTAGTATAAAAAGTAAAAATAAAATCAAATCTCGATACGTTTCGTAAAACGTTCATCAATTAGCTTGCGAAGGCATTGATTCTCAGGAAGTTCAAGTTTAGAATCGGCTTGCTCAATTTGTGACACACAAACTTGAACTTCTTTTAAAATAGGCATATCTTCAAATAGATTAGCAATTTTAAATTCAGGAATTCCATGTTGTCTGGTTCCAAAAAATTCTCCAGCTCCTCTAAGTTCAAGGTCTTTATCAGCAATAACAAATCCATCATTTGTATCATGCATAATTTTCATTCTCTGTAAAATCTCCTTAGATTTACCTTGATACTTCAAAATACAATACGATTGCCACTGGCCTCTTCCAACTCTACCTCTTAATTGGTGAAGCTGTGCAAGTCCAAAACGTTCTGCATTTTCAATAACCATAACACTTGCATTTGGCACGTTTACCCCAACTTCTATAACAGTGGTAGAAACCAAAATATCAATATTTCCATCTTTAAATTCTTGCATTATTTCATCTTTTTCCTTTGGTCTCATTTTGCCATGCAAACACCTAACACGAAAATTGCTAAATATCTCTTGCTCATATTTTGCTTCAAGCTCAACAACAGCTTTAGCATTAATCTCTTCATTTTCTTCAACAAGAGGACAAACAATATATACTTGCCTTCCTTCATTAACATTTTTTCTTATAAAATTATTAACTCTATCTTCCATGTCCTTTGTAACGGCATATGTTTCAATCTTTTTCCTATTTGGTGGAAGTTCGTCAATAACAGATATATCAAGATCTCCATATAATATTAGTCCAAGAGTTCTTGGTATTGGTGTTGCAGTCATTACAAGAACATCAGGATTATTTCCTTTGCCAGCAATCGTCCCTCTTTGTCTTACACCAAAACGGTGTTGTTCATCTGTAACAGCAAGTCCAAGATTATTAAACACAACATCTTCTACAAGCAAAGCATGTGTTCCTATCAAAACTTGCACACTTCCATTTTCAAGTCCATCTAAAATTTCTTTTCTCTTTTTTCCTTTTACATTACTTGTAAGCATTTCACATCTTATACCAAACGGCATTAAAACTTTTGTAAATTCTTCTAAATGTTGGCTTGCAAGAACTGCAGTTGGAACCATTATTGCAACTTGATATCCACATTTTACAGCTTTGTATGCACTTATTATAGACACAATTGTTTTACCAGATCCAACATCTCCTTGAAGTAGTCTGTTCATAGGCTTGCTATCTTCCATATCTTTATCAATTTCTTCAAGCACTCTAAGTTGTGCTTTTGTAAGACTAAATGGAAGAGAATTTATAACATCCGACATTTTTGCATCTTTACTAAAAGCAATTCCATCTTTTTCTTTATTGTATTTATCTTTCAAATTAGAGAGTGCAAGTTGCATACTAAGCAATTCTTCAAAAACAAGTCTTTCTCTTGCCTTACTACATTCATCAAAATTGTCTGGAAAATGTATTTGATGAATTGCATTATTTCTTTCCATCAAATGATATTTATTTAAAATATAACTTGGCATAACTTCATCGAGTTTTCCATCAACCATTTTTAATGCATTTTCTATAGCCATCCTAAGTGATGTTTGTTTTAAATTTTTAGTTAATGGATACAAAGGAATTATTTTTCCGGTATTTCTTGATTTATCTTCTTGGTCAAAAACTGGATTCATAATCTCTGTTCTTCCATAATTTTTTTGAATTTTGCCAAAAAGTCGATATTTTTCGCCTGCTTTAAATCTGCCTTTTATATAGCTCTGATTAAACCATACAGCAATGCAAGATGCTGTTTCATCTCTTACAACAAGCTTTACCATACAACGATTTTTACCCATTCTAACAACTGTCGGTGTACTAGTGGCAATAACCTCAATTAATGCCTCTTCTCCATCAACTAGGCTATCTATCGTTTTAGGCTTGCTTCTATCCTCATAAGTTCTTGGATAATATGTAATTAAATCTTCTACAGTATTTATGTTTAATTTTTGCAATATTTTTGCTTTGGCGGGTCCTACTCCTTTAACATATTGCACACTTTGTTTTAAATCTATCATATTTTACCTTTCTTTAAAAATTTATTTTCTGTTATTTTATACTTATTTTAAAAGACGAAAACCTGCAAAGGAAATTTGCAAAGGCTCTCGTCTTTTATATATTTGTCTTTTAAGCAATTAGTACCCGTGTTGACTTACGTGGTCCTAAAATTGTCCTTTACGACAATTTTTGGACATACACAACTTAAAATTACTTTATTTGCCTGTTTATGTTTTGCATGTTCTCTAACCTTTCTACTGTAGTTGTAGAGAGACTGTAGATTTTAGAGAAACTAGCGGACAGAACGCAGCGATGTTGCCATAGGTGCTGAGGTTCACATAGCCCCCTTCGTAGGAGAACACAGCGAACACACCGTAAGTGTTGCTAGCCGAAGGAGACGCCAGCCAGTAATATTGGCTATTTCCTGGATAATACATACTGTCTATAGCGGAATCTGTTTTTACTGAATATTTTGATGTATAACAATCATATTCTGTTCCTTTATCATGACATGGTCCTACTTTATATCCTACATCTCCACTTGTATATTGATATACCAATTTTGCTCTTTCTGTATCTGCTGTTAATTTTCCTATATTTATTGCTTTATCCTTTAGCCCATACTTTGTATTATAACTATCAAACATCATTTCTACACTTGGGGCTCCTACTACATAATTTACTTTATCTTCTATGCTTGCTCCTGTCTTTAAACTATTCCAGTTATTTGTATTTGTTAAAAAAGTTACTGCCTTCATATTTTTATTACTTGCTGTTGGTGATGTTGCTCCATCTTTATATAGTGATGGATTTAATGCTTTGATTTTTACATTGTCTGCTGTTGATACTGTTGTATCTTCTTCTAATGCATAATTATTGCTTGTACAATCTGCCTTCAAATACACTCCATTTTTTTCTCCATATTTTCCATCAAAATCTACATAGTATAATCTATATTGTGTTGATACTGTATATGCTGTGCTTCCTATTGTTACACTATTTTTTGTTGGTACATAATTTGTTACTACTTTTCCTAAATATGTTGCCACATTATCTTTTGTTATTGTTACTGTCTTTCCTTCTACTGTTGCTGTTATTCCTTCTTCTGGTTTTGTTGTTCCTCCTCCTGAACCTCCACCATTTGTATCATACTGTGCCATTTCATTTGCAAGTACTGCCATTTGCTCATCTTCTGATTTTTGACTGTTTGAATATGAATCTCTTGCCTTTTGTGCTCTTGAAATTATTCCATTATCTCCAAGTACTGTATTAATACTCACTGTTGCAAGAATTATCAAAACCACAATGGTTACAACTAACGCAATTAGCGTTATTCCTTTGTTTGTTTGTCTTTTCTTTTCCTTTTGTTCCATTTATTCTATCTCCTTTTCTATTTTTTTGTTTATTATACATTATTTTTTATGTATGTACAATGTTTTTACAAATTTGTAATATTTCTGTAATATAACTGCAATATTTGACTAATCATATCTTCTTTTTATTGCCTTATCTTATTATTTCTACACGGCTTTAATGTTTTACCTTATATATCACGTTTTTTCTACAATACTCTTTTCTTATATTCTAGCCATTTAAAATTATTTCTATTCATTTATATTGCAATACCTTTTTTACTAAGTTTCTAGCATAATAGTTACTTGATAATGTTTTTTTAGGCGCATAGAGATATAAATCTTAAAACTATTAAATATTAACACATAAAAAAAGCAGGATCTCTCCTGCTTTTTTCGTATCTAATAAGATTTTACGAAATTCTTATTTCATATACAATTGCTCCGTACGGGTTTAATGTTTGTGCTTCGTTTTCTTGCAGATTTAACACAACTGTTGCCCCTTCCATATTGGTTACATTGTACTGCTTTTCATTTGAAAAATTAACTACAAAAATGAGTTTTTTATTTTCAAATGCTCTTTCATACACCAATATCGAACTTGTAACATAGATAATTCTGCAATTACCCTTTGATAAAATTCTTTTTTGCTCCTTTCGAAATCTTCCTAATTTCTTGTAATGCTCAATAAGCTCCTTATCCTCATTGCTCCACGGATACGGCTTTCTGCAAAATGGATCCTTTCCGCCTGTAAGTCCTGCTTCTGTACCATAATACACAATAGGCAATCCTCTAAGCGAATATTGCATAAAACTTGCAAGCATAAGCCGTTTTTTAGCCAAATCCATATCGTCTGGTTTGTCTGTTTCATACTCCCATTTTCTAAATCCAAATGTATCAAATCCTACAACATTTCCTGAGCCATCTCGTTTTCTCCACGGTGCCTCAATATCCCAGATACTTCCACCCTTAAATGGATCTTCCTGCATTCCTTGACCTGCAAGCATATTTAATACTCTTGGGACATCATGTGAATCTAGAAAATTCCAAAGTACATCTTGTACTTGCTCAGGATATCTCATAAGCTCATTAAAAATGTACATAAAATGTTTTTCATTTTTACATCTAATGAGTCTACAAATTGCATCAGATAATGGATAATTCATCACAGAATCTGCCTGATCCCCATATATCTGTACATTTTCTTTGTGTGTTGCAAGTCCCCACATTTCGACTACAATAATAGCCTGTGGATTAACTCTTTTTATACAGTCTCTAAGTACATGCATAAATTCTTTTGGAAACACTTCGCCAAGGTCTAATCTTATACCATCTGCTCCATTTTCCAAATATTTTTCACATACATCTGTTGCATATTTTTGATAGTCTGGATTTAACTTGTTACATTGTGGCAAATCGCCAAAGCCATACCAAAATACAGGTTTTCCGTCTGATGTCCATTCAAACCACTCTCTGTAGCTTGAGTCTTTGTTTGCAAGTGCATCCTGAAAAATCTCGCTTTTTGCACCCATGTGATTGAACACCAAGTCCACACATACCAAGATGTCTCTTTTATGTGCTTCCTTGCAAAGCATCTGAAAATCACTCCATGTTCCTATCCAAGGATCAATTTCCATCTGATTTTCGACATCATAATGATGAGAAGAATGTGTTTTTGATATAGGGCTAAGATAAATTAAATCAAATCCCATATCTTTGATAAAATCAAGCTTTTCAATGATTCCCTGCAAATTGCCACCATAAAAATCAGAGTTATGATAAACTCCTTTTTCATCAGGCCACCACTGTGGCATATCATCCTGCCACTCTTTTAGGATTCTGCCTTCGATTTTCTCTGGCTTTTCTCCTTTGCGATTGAACCGGTCTACAAATATTTGATAGCCAGTTCTTCCCATAAAACTTTCAGGTACATACATTGCATATGACATAAATTATTCCTCCTTTATTTAAAGTTGAAATATTGTTTATATTGATTACATTTGTAACTTTATATCAATTTTGTTAAAGTGTCAATATTATTTTGTAAACCTCTTCCTTTTTTTCCATTTTTATAGTATAATAGTTATTGTAGAGCTTATCACAAGCTTTTTATAGTAATATATGTAAAAAAATTTAGGAGGAAATATTATGGGAATAGTATTACTTGTATTATTAGTTATAATTCTAATAATAGCATTTAAATCAATCAAAATAGTTAGACAATCTGAAGTTTATATTATTGAAAGACTTGGTAAATTTTATAAAATTGCTGATGCTGGTCTTACAATAATCATTCCATTTATCGATCATGTTCGTAGTGTTGTAAGTCTAAAACAACAAACAATGGATATACCACCACAAGGAGTTATCACAAAGGATAACGTTACAATCACAATTGATACAGTTGTGTTCTACAAAGTAACTGATCCTGCAAAAGCAGTATATGAAATTCAAAGCCTAAAGAAAGGTATTGAATATTTAGCAATTACTACAATTCGTGATATTGTTGGTAAAATGGACTTAGACGAAACATTTAGTTCACGTGATGCAATAAATGATAAATTAAGATTAATACTTGACGAAGCAACAGATCAATGGGGTTGTAAAATTGACAGAGTTGAAATAAAAGATATAACACCACCTGCAGACATTCGTGATGCAATGGAAAAACAAATGAATGCAGAAAGAAATAAAAGAGCATTGATTCTTCAAGCTGAAGGTGAAAGACAATCAGCAATAACTCTTGCAGAAGGTAAAAAAGAAGCAGCAATACTTGAAGCTGAAGCAGATAAAGAAGCAAGAATCAGAAGAGCTGCCGGTGAAGCAGAAGCTATTAAAAAAGTAGCTGATGCAAAAGCACAGGAAATTCATGTTGTATATGATGCAATGATGAAAGCAAATCCAAGCGAAAAACTAGTTCAATTAAAATCTTTAGAAGCTTTAAAGGAAGTAGCAAATGGAGATGCAAATAAAGTATTTATTCCTTTTGAAGCAACAGGTGCACTTTCTGGATTAGGTGCTGCAGCTGAAATAGTAAAAGAAAAAGAAACAAAAAGAACTTCTAAAAAAAGTCAAATAGTTGATGTAACATCAACAGAAGAATAGTATTAAACTGGTACTTTTGAGGACGAACTCAAAGAGTACCAGTTTTTTTGATTTTGAATGAAAACAGAGTTTTTTGACATCATAAAGCCAAGCACCCAGCTCATATTTAAGCTGGGTGCTTTATTTTTAATCAGGTATATTTTCATCTTTTATATAATATTTTGTTCCTAGCATTTTATCAGGCAAATACTGTTGCTCTACATAATGACCTGGATAATCGTGTGGATATTTGTAACCAACGTGATATCCTTCCTCAGCCATTCCTTCTGCTGGAGCATTTCTTATATGCATTGGTATTGTTCCAGTGTCTTCATTTTCTACATCTTCTAAAGCTTTATTTATTCCAAGATATGTTGCATTTGATTTTGGAGATGTTGCTACATATGTTGCCGCTTCTGACAAAATAATTCTTGCCTCTGGCATACCAACCATTGTTACAGCCTGCATTGCAGATGTTGCAACAACAAGTGCATTTGGATTTGCAAGCCCTACATCTTCTGCTGCCGCAATTACTATTCTTCTTGCAATAAATACTGGATCTTCTCCACCATTTATTGCTCTTGCTAAATAAAAAATCGCAGCATCAGGATCACTACCTCTCATTGATTTTATAAATGCACTAATATTATCATAATGGCTATCACCTTTTT
This sequence comes from uncultured bacterium, assembly GCA_905214245.1. GTDB lineage: Bacteria > Bacillota > Clostridia > TANB77 > CAG-508 > CALXVA01. Next base: position 26,450 of record CAJMLO010000002.1, on the reverse strand, counting down.
TATCAAATATTGCTTTTCGTGATTGTACACAGTCTTTTGCAATTTCATTTGTTATATGTATATATCCATCTGTATCCATTTGTGTTGTAAGTACTGCAAGTTCAAGTCCATTAAGTGCAGTTCTAACATCTCCATTTGATACTTCTGCAATTTTCATAAGTGTATCATCTTCTACTTTTATATTATAACTTGCAAGTCCATCTTCTGAAATTAGTGCTTTTTTTAGCACTTCAAATATATTTTGCGTAGTTAGTGGTTGCAAATGAAATACCATTGACCTTGAAATTAAAGCTTTGTTTACCTCAAAATACGGATTTTCTGTTGTTGCACCTATTAATATTACTGTTCCATTTTCTACATATGGAAGAAGTGCATCTTGCTGTAATTTATTAAATCTATGAATCTCATCAATAAACAATATACACTTTCCGCTTGGGTTTAGGAATACATTTTTTGCTTCTTCTATTGCATTTTTTATATCTCCAATTCCCGCAGTTACAGCATTAATCTTTGTAAATTTATATTTTGTTGTATTACTTATAACTTTTGCAAGTGATGTTTTGCCACAACCAGGAGGTCCCCAAAGTATAATACTTGAAAGCCTGTCTGCTTTTATTGTTCTATATAATATCTTATCTTTTCCTAAAATATGTTCTTGCCCTACATAATCATCCAATGTTTTTGGTTTCATACGATATGCTAGTGGCTGATTTAAATCCATTTTTAAGCCTCCTATATTATCTTGCTAAATTGTTTAGTCCTTTTCTTATTATATCTTCCACAGATATAGCTGAAGTATCAATCTTTTGCATTGCAACTTCAATTTCTTTTTTACTATATCCAAGTACTTGCAAAGCTGACATAGCTTCTTGAACTTTGTCGTCTTCCTTAATTGCAACTTGAATTTCTTTTGAAGTTTCAATTTTTGCTTCCGCTTCTTCTGTCTTTAATTTATCTTTTAGCTCTAGAATAACTCTTTGTGCTGACTTTGCACCTATTCCTGGCAATTTTTTTAATGTATTTACATCGTTTGTAATAACTGCCAATGCAAAGCTTGATGGAGTTATGTTTGATAATATATTTATAGCTGATTTTGCACCTATTCCACTAACTGATAGTAGTAGCTCAAACATACGAAGTTCTTCGTTTGTATTAAATCCATACAAACTAATATCATCTTCCCTTACCCTCATATATGTAAAAATTTTTACACTGCTTCCTATTTCGCTTAGTCTTTCAATTGCACTTTCTGACATAAAAATTTTATATCCAATTCCATTATTTGTTTCTATCACAACATATCCTGTTGTTTTTATTTCTAATGTTCCCTTTATATATGCATACATCTTTTACATCTCCTACTTTTGTTTTTTTACTTCTTGTAATTCTATCACAAAAATAGTCATGGTGCAAGTATGTATGCAAATTTTTGTTTGTATGTATATCATGTTTTATGGAAGCGCTTGAGCGACCAAATGAAGTCGAAGGCTGAGTGCGATTTAAGCAGCCGTCAATCTTTTGGATTGGATGTAAACGGCAAGTTTCTAAAAAATATTATATCACTTATGCAAAACTTTTTTAGCAAACTTACCTTTAAAATCCTGTTCTTGGTAATTTTTTTATTGGTGTTTTTGGTGGCTCTTCTGGCTTTTTAGGCTCTTCTTTTTCTTTATTTTCAACACTGACATTTGTTGTTTCATTATATTTTATTTCAATTTCAAATGGTTCCTCATTTAATATGTATTTATCACCTGTTTCAATTTCTTGCACTATATATTTTCCTTCATATAAATTTTCAAAAATAATCATACCATTTGCATCTGTTTTTTTAGTTTCTATTTCTGTGCCATCAAGTTGCATAAGCCTAAATGTTACCCCTTCAATTGGCTCCTTCGTCTTTTCTGAAATTTTATTTAATTGTAATTTTCCAGTATTCATCTTCACATTTAATTCTATACTTGCATAATTATCACCATATGTATCATATGTTAAAGCATATGGTTGAAGCTTACTACTTTTACTTCCATAAAATACTGGCTTATTCTTACATTTAGCCTTAATGTTTATCTTAAAATTTATATCTTCTCCTGATTTAATTTCATTTCTCGGAATTAATATTTTAAACTCATCAGGAGCATTGAATGCATTTATTCTATTGTTTTCAATATCTGTTATAACGGTATTTTCGGTAAATGCTGTTTGTGAAATTATTTCATACATTTCCATATCTATATCACATGTAGCTTTATATTTTATAGAATAATATGAACTATCTTTTTCATCTATCCCAAACTCGCCCACTTTTTCAAATCTAATTAAAGCAGACTTTTGAGTTTTTGTCTTTTCTCTTGCAATTTTCACAATATTCTTTATAGCCTTTTTTATCTTTTCACCTCGTGCATCTACTCCCTTGTAATGCTCGTCTACATTATAGTTATATAATACAGAATAAACCGCTTGCTTTGTTGCAATATATGCATCATATTTACCCTCTACACCTAAATCCTTTGGTGTTTTATATGGATATCCATTTATTACAGCTGTATAAACTTGATTATTTTCTAGCACCTTACTTACATCTACTTTGTATCCCTCTGGCAAATCTCCTATAATTGAATTTCCAACTCCTGGTTTTGTGTTATCCAAACAATATGCTGGATACTTTATTCCATTTGGTGCTGTGTATTCTACATAACTTGCTACAATTGTATACCATCCATTTTTATCTTTTGCTTGCAAATGACTTCCACAGTCTTTAACATATTTTATATCTGCAGATGTTATATCAGTTGCAGCACTAGAATATGTACCTGTGGCAATTATCAATGTAATTACTATTAGCATAACGCCAACAAGCTTTTTTACGTTTTTTGCTATCATTATACTCCTCCTAAAAATTGTATGTTAAATACGCTATTATTGTTATACCAGAAATTTTTGAGCGCAAAAATCCCCTAAAATACATAGCACCTCCTTTATTTTGATTTTCATTATATTGTGTTTTGATTGAAAATTTGGACGATTTGTCCTAGATAAATAAATTTTTGAAATAATTTTAATAATAGCATATTTGCTATGGTTCTATTTAAGCATAAATTCTTATATATTGCAAGTAAAATCGTTCGTCCATATTCGACAAAAAGCTACATTACACCCAACTCATACGAATTTTTGCAAAACTCTTGCATTTTTCTTCACTTTGTGGTAAACTTGTAAATAGTCGATTTTAACTATAGCAATGGGAGGTGCAAAGTTTATGGCAAAATGTGAAGTTTGTGAAAAATCAATCGCACACGGAAATAAAATTAGTATAGCTCGTTCTCACGTTAGTAGAAGAACATCAAGAACTTTTAAGCCAAATCTTAGAAGAGTTAAAGCTTTAGTAAATGGAGAAACAAAAACAATGTATGTTTGTTCAAAATGCTTACGTTCTGGAAAAGTTGAAAGAGCTTAATTAGATTATGAAAATCATAATTTTAAATATATTTATTTGCGCGTAAATACAAAAAAGACTTTGGTTTAACCAAGTCTTTTTTTGTGTTCTAATCTTTTATTCCAAAAATCAATTTAACAAATCCTCTCAGAAACTTTGGAACTTTTTTTACAACAATAGTCATTCTAAATACACTCCCTTTCTAACAAGATAACCACATAAGTCCTACTGCAACAATAACTACACCTATTGCAAATAGCCATCCAGATATAGGAAGTAACAACACAAGCAAAATTCCAAGGCCTAATCCAATCATACAAACTCCCAATGTTTTTTTAAGTGCTTCTATCATGTATCATATACCTCCTATCTTTTTCTCATTATATTATATTAGATAAATCTTTCATTTGTTACCATTTTATGTAATGCCAATGTTATTGTAATTTTTGATAATTTGTGATTTAATATTAAGTAGAAAATATGTAGAAAGAACGGTATATGTATGAAGAAAAAAGATGTAATAGATATGATAGAAATTTTAAAGAAAACTTACCCAGATGCAAAATGTAGCTTAAATTTTACTACTCCATTTGAACTACTTATTGCTGTAATTTTATCTGCACAATGCACTGATGATAGAGTAAATAAAACAACTCCTACAATTTTTAGTAAATATTCTACTCCTCAAGATTTTGCAAATATTGATATATCCATATTAGAAGAACTTGTCCATCCATGTGGATTTTATAAAAATAAAGCAAAAAACATTAAACTCACATCACAAAAATTAATTGATGAATTTGACTCACAAGTTCCATGCAATATGGATGATTTAATTTCACTTCCTGGAGTTGGAAGAAAAACAGCAAATGTAGTTATGCTAGAAGCTTTTAATAAGCCTCAAGGTATCGCAATTGATACACATGCAAAGCGACTTTCAAATAGAATTGGACTTTCAGCCGAATCGGATCCAAAAAAAATCGAGCAGGACCTCGTAAGACAAATTCCTAAAGAGTATTTTAAAGATGTAAATCATCTATTTATGTGGCACGGTAGAAATACATGCACCGCACGCTCACCCATTTGCGAAAAATGCACAATAAGAAAATATTGCAAAACATATAATTCTTAAAACTTTACGCATAAATTTGTATAAACACCTCATACTATATGATGAGGTGTTTTATTTGATTAATATTAATTGTTCTTCTAATTGCAAATATCAAAAAGATGGTAAATGCTACTTAAAAAAAATTACTATTCAAAAAATTTATGGAAATTCTGAATGTATTTATTTTATTCCCATTGACAAACAAAAATAAACAATGTATTATTAAGTTAAATTTACCATTATTGAGCTAGATGTTCAATAAAATATATTAAAAATTGGAGGAAACATATTATGAAACGTACTTTAAAAGCTAGACTTATGCTAGTTACTTTAGCTGTACTTTTGCTTTTATCTCCTATTTGTATGGCATCAAACATTGCTGTAACTTCTGCAGATACTGCAGTTCCAATTTCTGATGACTCTCAAACAAATGCTGTAGATAATTCAAATAGTACATATCAATTTATCGAATCAGATTCTTATAACTTTGGAGAAGATGTAACTATCGATTCAGTTATAGATGGTAATGTATTTGCCTGTGCTAGTAACATTACTATTGCTGGAGAAATTGGAGGAGATGTTTTTGCATTTGGTAAAAATGTTACAATTGCAAAAGGTACTTACATCCATGGAAGCATATTTGTTTGTGCAAGCGATTTTACTATGAATGGTATTTGCTACGACATTTATAGCTTTGCTCAAAACTTTACTTTAGGTAAAAACGCCATTGTCGCAAGAGACATTCGTGTTGGAGCTGAAAATCTAAGTATTTTAGGTCAAGTTAAAAGAGATGCATATATAAGCTCAAACAACATTTCTTTTGGTGAAAGCTCAGCAAAACTTATTGTAGGAAACTTAAACTATACATCAAAAAATGAATTATCAATTGCTGATGGTATTGTTGGTGGTAAAGTAAACTTCACGCAAGATACAGATAGCGAAGAAGTAACATTTGCACAAAAAGCTTTATCATTCTTTTCAAACACAATGTCAGCAATATTATATACAATAGTTGTATTATTGCTTGTTACATGGCTTGCACCAAACTTTAAAAATAATCTTGGAACAAGTTTAAAAAAGAAAGCACCTATTTCACTTGGAATCGGTCTACTAGGTTCACTAGTTATCATAGCTGGTTCTTTTGCAATACTTCTACTTACAGGTGGATTATGTATAGGTATTTCAGTTGCATTAATTACTGTTTATATACTTGCTTTAACAGTTGCACAAAGCATATTTGCAATGGCTTGTGGAAAATTAGTTGCAGAAAAAATGAAAAAAGACAATTTGCCAATTTTCTTAATAATGACAGTTATTGCAATTGTTCTTGTTAAATTAGTTGGAGTTATCCCATATGTTGGAGGTCTACTATCATTCTTAATTACAATGACAGGCTTTGGTATGATTTTAGTTCATCTAATTAAAATTGGTGATAAGAAAATTAAAACAGAAACAAATAGTGCAGTAGAAAATAAATAATGTAAAAAAAACTCCACTGATTTTATATCAGTGGAGTTTTTTTTCTGTAGAAGAACAATAAATTTTGCTTTTGTCAGTACATATTCTCATCTGTCAAAGTTACTTTTGTCTTCACTACTTAGCCAATCTCTTGCATGCTTTTACAAGTCCCATAAACAATGGTGCTGGCTTGTCCGGTCTTGATTTAAACTCAGGATGAAATTGTGCAGCTATAAAATATGGATGGTCTTTTATTTCAACCATTTCTACGAGTTTGCCATCAGGAGATGTACCAGATACGATAAGTCCTGCATTTTCCAAATCTTCTCTATATTGATTATTGTATTCAAATCTATGTCTATGCCTTTCATCTATTCTATCTGCTTTATATAGGCTCTCTGCAATGCTTCCCTTTTTTATAACACATGGATAACTTCCAAGTCTCATAGTTCCACCTTTTTTTGTCAAATCCTTTTGGTCATACATTATATGAATAACAGGATTTTCACACATTTCATCAAATTCTTCTGAATTAGCATTTTCAAGTTTTAACACATCTCTTGCAAATTCTATTACAGCCATTTGCATTCCAAGACATATACCTAAAAATGGTACTTTATTTTCTCTAGCATATTTGACAGTTTGAATTTTTCCTTCTATTCCTCTTCCGCCAAAGCCCCCTGGAACTATAATTCCATTGCAATCTTTCAGTATTTCTTTTGCATTATTTTCATTTACTGTTTCACTATCAATAAATTTAATATTTACCTTTACACCATTTTCATATCCTGCATGATGCAAACTTTCCATTACAGACAAATATGAATCTTCAAGTTTTACATATTTTCCAACAATTCCAACTGTAATTTCTTTGTTTGTAGGTTCTTCTATTTTTTTAACCATATCTGCCCAAGCCTCATTACAAGGTTCAACATTTTCAAGGTGCAGGTGCTTGCACACTTCTCTTGCAAGACCTTGCTCCTCTAGCATTAGTGGAACTGCATATAAGCAAGATGCTGTTTTATTTGCAATAACACTTTCTTTTCTTACATTACAAAATAGTGCAATCTTTTCTCTTAAATTTTCTGGAATATCAACCTCTGTACGGCACACAAGAATATCTGGTTTTATACCAAATGATTGAAGTTCTTTCACAGAATGTTGTGTTGGCTTTGATTTTAGCTCATTAGATCCACTTATGTATGGTAGTAGTGTAACATGAATAAATATAACATCCTCTACAGCATTTTCAAGTCCTACCTGTCTAATAGCCTCAATAATAGATAATCCTTCAATATCCCCTACTGTTCCACCTATTTCTGTTATAACTATATCCACATCATTTTCAAAAGAATAAATCTTTTCTTTTATCATATTTGTAACATGTGGTATTACTTGAACTGTTTTTCCAAGATAATCTCCTCTTCTTTCTCTTTCAATCACTTCTTGGTATATCTTTCCCATTGTAACACTACAATTTTTATTCAAATTAACATCAGTAAATCTTTCATAATGTCCTAAATCCAAATCAGTCTCTGCTCCATCATCTGTCACAAAAACTTCTCCATGCTCATATGGGCTCATTGTTCCTGGATCTACATTTATATATGGATCAAACTTTTGATTAATTACCCTATATCCTCTATTTTTTAATAATCTTCCAAGTGATGCTGCAGTTATTCCTTTTCCTAGTCCTGATACTACTCCTCCTGTAACAAAAATATACTTCGTTTTCATCTTTTACTACCTCCTAAAACAAAAAAAGATAGATTAAAAAATCCAAAACCTCAAAAAGGGGTTTTTTTTTAATCTATCTTTATCTTATAATGATGTTTTTATTCTATCATTAAATTTTAATTTGTCAAGCATTTTTAAGTTCTTTTATTGTTTCTGCAAAATTATTTGATTTAGTTATTGCAGTTCCAGAAACTATAATATCACAGCCTGCATTCACTAATTTTTCAGCGTTTTCTGTGTTAATTCCACCATCTGCTTCAATATATACATCTAAATTATTTTCATCTATATATTGCTTTAATTTTTGTATTTTAAAAACACAATCATCAATTAGTTTTTGACCACCTTCTCCAGGTTCAACCGTCATAACTAAAACCAAATGCACATATGGAAGAAATTTATATATTTTTTCTACCGGTGTTTCTGGCTTTATACTAATGCCAACCTTACAATTGTTTTCCTTAAGCAAATCTATCCATTTTTTTAACTCTTCTTCATTTTTTGTTGCTTCATAATGAAATGTTATATTATTTGGTTCAAATACTAAATAGCTTTTTATATATTGTTCTACATCCTCCACCATTAAATGCACATCAAGTGGAACTGTTGTAATACTATTTAAATATTCACAGTACTCAAGCATTACATCATTTGTATTATCCTTCACAAACTTTCCATCCATTACATCTATATGAAAATAATCTGTTTTTGCTGTTTCAATATTGTATAAAGTTTTTATAGCATTTTCTTTATCTATACTCAAAATTGATGTTGAAACTTCTACCATTTTTTTGCCTCCTTTTGTTTTAAATCTTGATATATCTTGCAATATCTATCATATCTTTCCTGTGATATTTTGCCTTCTTCTATAGCGTGCTTTATACCACAATTTTGCTCTTTTATGTGGCTACATCCAACAAATTCACACTTTTCTATATATGGTACAAACTCTATAAAATAATGGCACAAATAAGTGCTTTCTATCTCTGTTATTTCAAATGTAGAAAATCCAGGAGTATCTGCTATATAGCTATTTTCTTGCACTTTGTAAAGTAGTACTTGTGTTGTAGTATTTTTTCCACGCTTGTTTTTGCTACTTACCATTCCCTCTTGAGTCATTTCCCTGTTAAACAAAGCATTTATTAATGTTGATTTTCCAACACCAGAATTTCCTGAAAAAGCTGTTATATTATTTTTTAGGTGTGATTTAATTTGCTCTACACCAATTTGCATCTTCGCATTTGTTTTTATAACATCATATCCAATTTTTTCATACACATTTTGTATATGGTTTGCAACCTCTTCATCAACTAAATCAACTTTGTTAAGAACAATTATAGGCTTTATATGCATAAATTCGCAATATGCAAGTTGTTTATCTAGTAGTTCTAAATCAGGCTTTGGAAGTTTCATAGAAAGTACAAGTATAATTTGTGTTAAATTTGCCATTTTAGGCCTTTTGGTTTCATTTAATCTGTCTTCAATCTTTGTTATAACTCCTGTACCTTTTTGCTCATCTATAATATCAATTTCTACTCTATCTCCTGCAACAGGGCTTATATCATTTTCTTTAAATTTACCCCTTGCATTGCAAATATATATTTTGTCATTTTCAAGTTCTACATGATATAAATCAGATATATTACTTATTATTATTCCTTTTTGCAAACTCTTTCCTCCTAAAATTATCTTTTGCTTTCACATTATATCATGTATTTTTCACTTGTTCAATTAACCAAGCAAAAAAAACTACACATTTGCATGTGTAGTTTTTTGTTTTAATCAATGTTTAATACTGTATTTGATCCATTTAAATCTAATGTTTTTTGTACTTTTCTAACTCCATCAATAAATATTTTTACTGTAATTGTTCCCTTTCCTTCAACAGGTACTGTAACTCTTGTTGTGTCTTTTCTATGAGTCTCACTATATACAGTATCTTCTGAACCTTGTGAAGTTACTTTTACTTCCAATTTTACAGTAGAATTTATTTCATTTCCATTCTCGTCTTTGTCAATGTTTCCACCTGTCAAAGATTTTAAATTAATATTTACAGTTCCTTGTTTTATTTGAGCTATTTTGTTAACAGTAATTGTAACTTTTGTACCATCATTTGAAACAGTTCCTGCATCAATTGATTGTTTTAATACAACTCCATCATCTTTTGTTGTATCTTCTTCATATACAACTGTCACACTAAAGCCTAAATCTTTAAGCTTTTTCTTTGCATCCGCTTCTTTTGAACCAATTACATAATCCATTGTAATTTGTTTAATTCCTGTACTTACATATACCTTAATAGTATCCCCTGCATTAACCTCTGTATCTGCTTCTGGGTCTTGTCTTATAACATAACCTGCCTCTACCTTACTACTTGACTCTTCTACTTTTTCTGCAACAAGTTCTTGCTCTGTAAGTAGTGCTACAGCATTGTCATAAGTCTCTCCTGCAATTTTAGGAACAATTTTTGTATTGCTTCCTTTACTTACAACTATTTTTACAGTTGATTTTTCTTTTATTTTATAGTTTTCCATATATCCTGGATCTTGTGATATAACTTTGCCAAGTTCTACATCTTTGTCATATTGTTCATCAACTTCAAGTACTAAATTATTGTCTTTTGCAACTTGCTCTGCTTCCTCTCTTGTCATATTTACGAAGTTTGGAAGTGCTACATCTTTTGCTCTACCAATATTTAATATCCCCTTTGTTGCAAAAAATCCAGCAACAGGTATTAATATAATAAGTAATATAATTAGTAAAACTTTCATAGCAGGATGTTCTTTTAAATATGTAGCCAATTTGCCTTTTTTCTTTTCGTTTGATTTAGCCTCTCTGTTTGGCACGTGTGCTTCTTCTTTTTTTATTTCTTCTCCTGAAAGTGTTGGTACTACTTGAGTATATCCGTTATTTATATTTGCCCTATCTGTAACAAAACTTCCATCTGGATCTTTTAGTGCCATTGTTAAATCCTTAAGCATTTCTGTTGCACTTTGATATCTTAAATTTGTATCTTTTTTCATTGCTTTTAATATTATCTTATTAACAGAATATGGTATAGATGGATTTAATTTAATTGGCTCTATAGGTTCCTCTTGCATATGTTTTAGTGCAATTGATACAGGTGTATCTGCATCAAATGGAACTCTGCCTGTAAGCATTTCGTACATTACAACACCAAGTGAATATAAGTCTGACTTTGCATCTGTATATCCACCTCTTGCATGCTCTGGTGAAAAATAATGAACTGATCCAATTGTTGTACCAAATGCAGTAATTGTTGAATTTGATACAGCTTTTGCAATTCCAAAATCTGTAACCTTTGCAACACCATCTTCTGTAATTATTATATTATGTGGCTTTATATCCCTATGAATAATGTTATGTTTATGTGCTGTCTCTAAAGCTGATGCAATCTGTATTGCAATATTTAGTGACCATTTCCAAGGAAGTACACCATCTTCATCAATAATTTCCTTAAGAGTTTTTCCTTGAATTAATTCCATTACAATATAGTAAATATTATCTTCTTGTCCTACATCAAATATTGACACAATGTTTGGATGTGCTAAAGATGCTGCAGATTGAGCTTCTATATTAAATCTTTTTATAAATTCTGCATCAGTTGTAAATTCTTCTCTTAAAACCTTTACAGCTACAAATCTATTTAATGTAATGTCTTTTGCTTTATATACTGTAGCCATGCCACCATTGCCAATTCGATTAATTATTTCATAACGGTTTCCTATAACTCTACCTTCTAAATTCATAACTTTCTCTCCCTTATATTATGATACTATGATTACAACAGTAATATTGTCGTAACCACCAAAATTATTTGCCTGTTTTACTAGCACTTCTGCTGCCTTTTCTGGATTTTTAATAACTGTATCACAAATTTCTTCTTCTGATACCATATTTGTTAGTCCATCTGTGCACATTATAAAAATATCATTTTTTTCAACATTTCTTGCTCTTATGTCTGGTTCTACAAATGGAGTACATCCAAGTGCCTTTGTAAGCATATTTTTCTTAGGATGATTGTTTGCCTCTTCCCTTGTAATCTTTTTTTCTTCTACAAGTTGCTGAACATAACTGTGATCTTTTGTAAGTTTTCTCATCGTTCCTTTTCGAATTCTATATATTCTGCTATCTCCAATATGTCCAATATATGCTTTATTATTATATATTAAGCAAACTTCAAGTGTAGTACCCATTCCTTCAAGTTCTTGAATTTCTTTTGATTTTTTAAAAACTACCTCATTTGCATAAATCATTGAACTTCGAACTAACTCTAGCAATTCTTCTTTTGTATTTTCGCATTTAAAATTATTTTTAACATACTCTCTTACTGCATTTGTTGCCAAATTGCTTGCCACTTCTCCGCCTCTGTATCCACCCATTCCGTCTGCTAAAATGTAAATTTTAGGACTTTCATCATCTGGCGTAATATAATAATAGTCTTGATTTTGCTCCCTTGCTTTTCCTATATCTGTTTTTGCAAAAACCATAAGTTTATTTTTCCTCCTGATTTTTTAAATTTTTCCTCCTAAGCTGTCCACATGCTGCATCTATATCTGAACCTAATTCTCTTCTAATTGTTGCAACTATTCCATTATCATTTAAATAATCTCTAAACTTTATTATATTTTCATTTGTACTTTTTGTATAACTTCCATTCTCTATCTTATTAATTGGTATCAAATTAACATGGCAAAGCATACCTTTTAATAATTTAACCAATTCTTTTGCATCATCCAAATTATCATTATTGTCCTTTGCAAGTGCATATTCAAAAGATATTCTTTTATTTGTCTTATCTATGTAATACCTGCAAGCTTTCATAAGTTCCTCAATAGAGTATTTCTTATTTACTGGCATCATACTACTTCTTTTTTCATCATTTGTAGCATGAAGTGATATTGAAAGTGTACATTGAAGGTCTTCATTTGCGAAATCATAAATTTTGGGAACAAGTCCACTTGTAGAAACACTTATATGTCTTGCACCTATATTTAGTCCCTTTTGATTATTTATTATTTTTATTGCCTTCATTACATTATCATAATTGTCAAAAGGCTCTCCAATTCCCATAAATACTACATTTGATATTTTATCTTTGATATCTTGCTCGACTGCTAAAATTTGTTCAACAATTTCACCTGCTGTCAAACTTCTTACAAATTGAATTCCAGTTGATGCACAAAATTTACACCCCATCTTACATCCAATTTGAGAAGAAACACATATAGTCTTTCCATGATGATATTGCATAAGTACTGTTTCAATAGCATTTGAATCAAGTACATCAAATAAATATTTTTTTGTTCCATCTGAAGATTCTTGTTTTCTTAAAATTTGATAATTACACATTGTATAGTTAGCTTTAAGCTTTTCTCTAAGTTCAAGTGAAAGGTTAGTCATTTCATCAAACTCTTTTACTTTTTCTACATATATCCACTTAAAAATTTGCTCTGCTCTATACTTTTTTTCTCCAATTGACACAAGTTCTTCTTGTAATTCGTCTAAATTAAAATCTTTTATATTTTTCATATCTATTTCCTATAATTTTATTTACATATTTATATCATATAAACACATATTTTTCAATAGTTGTTATTTTTCGCTTGGAACTCTCTTAAATTCCTCTAGTCTAACATTATATGCTTCTATGCAATCCTCTTCAAAAGCAAGTCTTGTATCTTCTTTTCCAAGCATTTTTAATATTTTTTTAGTAAATAGTGGATTTAAAATAAGTAATGGTCCTGTTAAATATGTTCCAAAGAAATTGTTTTGCTTTATTCCTTCATATTTACATTCTGGATTAATTCCAACTCCTTTTTCAACTTCTATAAAATAATTGCTGTCTATATTTCCATACATCATAGTAAATTGGCTCTTAAATCCAACAATTTCTATATCTTCGTACTTTCCTGTAAATAAGCTATTATGTCTGTGCATCATATCTCTTTTAGCATACACATCAAAGATTCCTAAACCTTCTATTTTGCTTCCATCTTCATTTTCTATGTATTTACCAAATATTTCAATTGCATTTCCTGTTACTAAAAATATAACATTTTTTTCTATTAATTCTTGTATTCTTTTTTTATATGGTTTTAATTTTGCAATTACTTTTTCTTGTGTTCTTTCTGTCATTGCACCCATGTATATAAAGTTTACATCTTGAGATACAAATGCTGGCTCATTTTCAATTGATGTCTCTATATATTCCTCATCAGGCAAGCACTTTTTTAAATATTTCATGTTGCTTATATCTCCAAACAAATTGCAAAACTCTGGAAATAATATTTCTATCTTCATATTAAATCTCATTCCTTCCCTTTTTCCTCGTCATTTATTACAGTTTCAACTTCCTTTTTAACAGCATCTCTTAAATGAATTGTATAAATATCATATAAAATAAAAATTGTGTCAATTCCATCTAATTTGATATTACTTGCTGCTTCAACTTCATCTCTCATATGAACAATTTTTTCTTTTGGAATACCTGCCATTTGCAAACGTACATATGTATCCAAATTTCTTACACCTGTTGTAATTACTTGTTTTATACTGTCATCATTTAAAAATTCATAATCTGTATCATAATGCCATGTTATATTTTCTGAGCTATCATGTGCATCATGAAAATCATCAAGTATTAATATAACTGCCTTGTTTCCTGGTTCTTTTTTAATATAGTCAAATACTCTTGAGCAAGCAATAGGATTCATTCCCTTTGCTAAATGTGTAACAATTTTTTTATCCTTAACTTGTTCTACTGCAAATCTTGTCTCAACTATTTTTTGCTTTTTTAACGAATTATTTATTTTTTCTGCATCAAATCCAAGCTCTTTAAATAAACTAATTACAGCAACCATATTATATATGTTTATAATTCCATCTGTAATCAAATCATAAGCCTCTTCTTTTCCAGCAACATTCATAGTCATTTTTTTATTTTCAATATCTAAGTTTGTTACTTCGTAATTAATTTTAGGTGAACCAAAATCACACTTTTCACAATGAGCACGTCCAATATGATGATATCTTACAAAATCATATTTTAATTTTCCATTACATTTTGGACAAACAACAATATCTTGTACAATATTATGACATTCATCTGTATCAGTTGGTATTCTATCAATTCCAAAATAAACTCTATTATTTTCTGGTGCAATATTGCAAGAAATTAAATCATCTCCATTTAATATTAACTTTGTATCTCTTGGAATATATTTATTTAAAATATCTGCAATAAATTCTGCATGTGCATTTCTAAGCATCGAATCACGAAATAGATTTGTACAAATTAAATACGTTGGTGTTAAATAAGGATAAACTTTATTTGCACTTCTTTCATCAATTTCCAAAACTGCCATGTCTTTTTTTGTTTTTCCAGATAAATTTGCTCCTTTTATAAAAGCAGTTGCAACACCTGAAGCAACATTTGAGCCAAGTTTATTATCTATAAAACTTATATTATTATCTTTTAAAACATCTTCAATCATATTACATACAGTTGTTTTTCCATTTGTTCCGGTAACAGCAATAACAGTTTTAGGCTTATCAATTCTTGCTATAAAATCCGGACATACTGTTATTGCAAACTTTCCTGGAAAAAATGTAGCATTTCTTCTTAATAATTTTAACAAAATTGTTCCAGCTTTTGCTCCCCATAAAGCTACGTAAAATCTAAAATTCTTTTTCATATATTTATATCTATCCTTCCTAGTATATAGAAAACAGCTCTTGCCAGACCCATTTTCTTGATGTTTCAAGAGCTATGTCATATAGAGCTGTTTTATTATTTCTATTTTAAAATTTCTTTAATAGATTCTTTTACAATATCAAGTCCTTTTAATAATAACTCATCTTCAATTACAAGTGATGGCATTATCTTTAATACAGAATCATTGCTTCCTGCAAGTTCTATTATTAATTTCTTTTCAAAACATCTATCTAGTACTGCTCTTGCAAGTTTTCCATCATTAAATTCAATTCCCCAAGTAAGTCCTATTCCTCTTATTTCCATTTCATCTTTTAGTAATGGTTTTACTTCTTTTTCTAAATATTCTTTAACTATTTTCTCTTTAGCTTTAACTTGTGCTGGTATATCTTGCTCTACTGTCATCTCAAGTGCTGCAAGACCTGCTACCATAGAAAGCTGGCAACCTCTAAATGTTCCATTATGTTCACCTGGATTAAATACATCTAAATCTCTTTTAAACAATGTTACAGCAAAAGGAATTCCGTATCCTCCAATTGATTTTGACATACAAACTATATCAGGAACAATATCAGCTCTTTCAAAAGAGAAGAAAGTTCCAGATCTTGAACAACCAATTTGCACTTCGTCACAAATAAGAAGTATATCATGTTTATCACAAAAAGCTCTTAAATCTTGTAAAAATTCTTTGCTAAATACATGAATTCCACCTTCTTGTTGTACTGTTTCAATTATAATTGCAGAAGGTTTTTCAAATCCAGAATGGTCATCTGATAGCATATTTTCCATATATCCTATTGTATCAAAATTTCCACCCATAGAATATGGTGCAGGAATATGTTCTACAAATTGAAGTGGCACTCCTGCTCCAGCTCTTGCTGCTGCTTCAGTTGTTAAGGCAAGTGCTCCTAATGTCATGCCATGAAAAGCTCCTGTAAAAGCCCAAATATATGGTCTTTTTTTAACTTTTCTTGCAAGTTTAAGTCCAAGCTCAATAGCATTTGTGCCTGTTGGTCCAGGAAATGCTATTTTATAATCTAAACCACGTGGTTTTAATATTTTCTCTTCAAAGTAACTTATAAATTTTTCTTTAGGAACTGCGTACATATCAAGTGAATGTACAATTCCATCACTTTGTAAATAATCTATCAATTTTTCTTTTATATAATCAGAATTATGTCCATAGTTTAAAGCGCCTGCTCCATCAAAAAAATCTATATATTCATTTCCATCTACATCAGTATATATAGAGCCTTTTGCATATTTCATTTCAACAGGCCATTTTCTACAGTAACTCCTTACATTAGATTCATAATTTTCAAATGTTTCTTTCATATCATAATCAACTCCTCTTGGCGACTATTTTATTACAAAAACGTTCTTATTACAATACATTTTGGTAAATTACTTGGTTTTTTCGTGTTTTTAGATACAAAAAGAAGTAACCTATTTTTTCATAAAAGTTACTTCTTTTCTTTCTACATTTTTTACTACGACTTGAATACTTCATATAATAAAGCTTCTATGCTTGATATTCTTCTTTCAAAAACCTGATTTGTCATATCCATTATCTCATTAAACTCAATCAGTTTTGAAAACTTTTGCATATTAACTTTATGATTTTTAATAAGTATTTTTCTTTGATTTATTTGTTCATCTTTTATTTCTTTTAATACTTCGTTTATTTCTTCAATTAGTGTAACTAGCTCTACATCCTCTTTTTTAGACATATACTTCACCTCTCTTAAACAAACAACTGTACCTATTTTATCATACTTTTATATAAAAATCAATAGATTTACAAACAAAAGTTTGTAAATCTATTCTACAATTTTTCCTCCACCAAGTACCACATCATCAATATAAAATACTACAGATTGGCCAGGTGTAATAGCTCTTTGAGGCTCTTTAAATTCAACTTTTACCATTCCATTTTCTTCTGGATAAATTACAGCATCCGCTTCTTTTGCCCTATATCTTATCTTAGCCTTAACATCCATTTTCTTCGAAAAATCAAGATCTAGTAAAAAATTAAGTTCATTTGCATATAACACAGTTGAATATAATTCTTTCTCAGTACCAACAATAACCTCGTTTGTATCCTTATCTAATTTAATTACATACAATGGCTCTTTATAGCTTATTCCAAGCCCTTTCCTTTGCCCCACTGTATAATTAATTAATCCTTCATGTTTTCCTAAAATCGTACCATCTTTAAGAACAATATTTCCACCCTTTATCTTTTTAGTAGAATGTTTTTTTATAAATCCAATATAGTTATTATCTGGTATAAAGCAAACCTCTTGACTATCAGGCTTTTTCGCAACTGCAAGTCCATTTTCCTCTGCAATTTTTCTTATCTCTGATTTGTCCTCAAAATTTTCTAAAGGAAAAACAAGTTTTGAAAGAACATTTTTATTTATACTATATAAGAAATATGTTTGATCTTTCTTGCTCGCATTTGATTTTTTTAATACATATTGATTGTACTTTTCACTATATTCTACTTTTGCATAATGACCTGTAGAAATATAATCACATCCAAGTTCTAGTGCCTTTTTATAGAACAAATCAAATTTCAAATACTTGTTGCACTCGATACAAGGGTTAGGTGTTTTTGCACATTCATAACAATTTATAAAATCATTTACAACTTTGTCATCAAAACTTTCTCTGCAATCCAATGTATAATGTGGTATTCCTATCTTGTCACATACTCTTTTAGCATCATATGTTGCTGAAAAAGAACAACATCCACCTTCAATTTCTGGGTTTTCTTTATCTTCCCACAATCTCATTGTTGCACCTATCACATCATATCCTGCTTGTTTAAGTAAAAGAGCTGATACAGAACTATCAACTCCTCCACTCATACCAAGCAATACCCTTTTATTGCTCATATATTTTCTTACCTTTCATAAAACATTTAATACTACCTGTAACTTTTATGCAATATTATAAGTACCATTTTTATTTCTTTTTGTCTTCTTCAACTACCCTAATATGTACATCTTCTAATTGTTTATCTGTTACAGTATTTGGAGCTCTCATAAGTAAATCTCTTGCTTTTTTGTTTTTAGGGAACGCAATAACTTCTCTAATATTATCACTATTAGCAATAAGCATTACCATTCTATCAAGTCCAGGAGCAGCACCAGCATGAGGTGGTGTTCCATATTGGAATGCATTATACAATGCACCAAATCTTGTTTCAACTTCTTTTTCTGTATATCCTGCAATTTCAAATGCTTTTACCATAAGCTCTGGGTCGTGGTTTCTTACAGCTCCAGAAGCCATTTCGTATCCATTGCAAACAACATCATATTGATATGCAAGAATATCAAGTGGATCTTTATGCTCTAATGCATCCATTCCACCTTGTGGCATTGAAAATGGGTTATGGTTAAAATCAATTGTTCCTTCGTCTGATAATTCATACATAGGAAAATCTACTATCAAGCAGAATTTATATATATTCTTTTCAATTAAATCTAATCTTTTACCAAGTTCAATTCTAATTTGTCCTGCAATTTTTTGCACTTTTTCTAAATTCTCATCTGCCATAAAGAATACACTGCAGTTAGGTTTTACACCATATTTGTCAGAAAGCTCTGCAAACATCTTGTCTGTAACAAATTTGGAAATACCACCAGATACAGTATTTTCGCTGTCAACTTTTATCCAACCAAGTCCATCTGCACCAGCTTCTTCTTTTGCAAAATCTGTCATACTATCAAAGAATTTTCTTCCTTGACTTGCACCATTTTCCACAACAATTGCTTTTACAATTTTGCCTTTAAATGCATTAAACTCACTTTCCTTAAATAAATCTGATACATCTTGTATAATCAATGGATTTCTTAAATCTGGCTTATCACTTCCGTATTTTTCCATAGCTTCTCTGTATGGAATACGTTTAAATGGACCTTCTTCAACTTTCCAATTTGTATGCTCTTTAAATACAGTTGGTATAACATCTTCTAAAACCTTAAACACATCTTCTTGCTCTGCAAAGCTCATTTCAAAGTCAAGTTGATAAAACTCACCTGGTGCTCTATCTGCTCTTGGATCTTCATCTCTAAAGCATGGTGCTATTTGATAATATTTATCAAATCCAGATACCATAAGCAATTGTTTAAATTGTTGTGGTGCTTGAGGAAGTGCATAAAATTCACCTGGGTGTAATCTACTTGGCACTAAATAATCTCTTGCTCCTTCTGGTGATGAATTTGCAAGTATAGGTGTTTGGATTTCAGCAAATCCAAGCTCATCCATTTTTCTTCTAATTGTTTTCATTATTTTAGAACGAAGCAAAATATTGTTATGTATTTTTTCATTTCTTAAATCCAAAAATCTATACTCAAGTCTTAGGTCTTCTCTTACATCTCCTGCAACTTCTGAATTGATTTCAAAAGGAAGTACATTTTTGCATTTTCCAAGCACTGTTATTTCTTTTGCATCTATTTCAATTTCTCCTGTAGGAATTTTTGTATTTTTGTTGCTTCTTTCAACTACAGTTCCTTTTACTTGTATAACACACTCCGTAACTAAATTATCTGTTTCTTCTTTTAAATCTTCAGATATAATTATTTGTGTTATTCCAAATTGGTCACGTAAATCTATAAATTTCATTGCACCTAGGTTTCTAATTTTTTGAATCCATCCTGCTAAAACAACCTCTTGACCAACATTTTTTTTATTTAATTCTCCACAATTATGATCTCTATACATGCTATCATTCTCCTTACATTTTCACTTACGCATACTATTCTACCACATTTTTTAAGTTTTTACAATCGAAAAAGTGTATAATATGATGTTTCTGTATCATATTATACACTTTTACTTTTACTATATTCGACAGTGTATTATCTAGTGCGTAAATATAAAAGCACACTAGACTTGACAAGATCCTTTATTGGTCTGTTTATGTTTTGCATGTTCTCTGTGCTTTCTACTGTAGTTGTAGAGAGACTGTAGACTTAAGAGAAACTAGCGGACAGAACGCATTGCTGCCGTTAGAGTCGTCGCCGAACACATAGCCCCCGTAGTTGCAGTACACAGAGAGCACAGAGTAAGTGTTGGTAGCCGAAGGAGACGCCAGCCAGTAATATTGGCTATTTCCTGGATAATACATACTGTCTATTGTTGCATCTGTTTTTACTGAATAATCTGATGTATAGTAACCATATTCTGCTACATTGTCATGACATGGTCCTACTGCATATCCATAATTATTACTATCTAATGTTGTTGGATATTGATAAAATAGTTTTGCTCTTGCTGTTTCTGCTGTTAATTCTCCCGTATTTGGTGTGCTTTCTGTTAAGTTATATTTTGTATTATAGCTATCAAACATCATCTCTACACTTGGGGCTCCTACTACATAATTTACTTTATCTGCTATGCTTGCTCCTGTCTTTAAACTATTCCAATTACTTGTATTTGTTAAGAATGTTACTCCTTCCATATTTGCATTACTTGCTGTTGGTGCTGTTACACCATCTTTATATAGTGATGGATTTAATGCTCGTATTTTTACATTACTTGCTGTTGATTCTGTTGTATCTGTTATTGGCAATACATAATTTTTATTTGTACAATCTGCCTTCAAATACACTCCATTTTTTTCTCCATACTTTCCATCAAAATCCACATAATACAATCTGTAGTTATTTGACACTGTATATGTTTTTTCTCCTATTTTTACTGTTGTTGCTGTTGGCACATAGTTTGTTACTACTTTTCCTAAATAGTCTGCTACATTATCTTTTGTTATTGTTACTGTCTTTCCTTCTACTGTTGCTGTTATTCCTTCTTCTGGTTTTGTTGTTCCTCCTCCTGAACCTCCACCATTTGTATCATACTGTGCCATTTCATTTGCAAGTACTGCCATTTGCTCATCTTCTGATTTTTGACTGTTTGAATATGAATCTCTTGCCTTTTGTGCTCTTGAAATTATTCCATTATCTCCAAGTACTGTATTTATACTTACAGTAGCAAGGATTATCAATACTACAATAGTTACAACTAACGCTATTAGCGTTATTCCTTTGTCTCTTCTGTTTACTATTTTTTTCATTTTTAACGTTTTCCTCCTTTTTTCTTTAGTATACAAAATTAAGTGACCAAAATTGTTGAATCAACAGGCAAAACTTCGATAATTTTTGATAGCTTTTCATCTTTTGCATACTTCAATTCACATCCTTATTTTACCAATCCTTTCAAAAGAAAGCAACCCCTTTGTCGATTTTTTGTAAATAAAAATTTATGTTTTACTCTTGCATTTATTTTTACTCACTCACGGTATTTTTGTAGTACTTTTTCAACATCCTCCCAAAAGTACCACATAAAAAAATAACTCTGAATTCATTGCCAATTCAGAGTTATTTTTCTTTATCTATTTATTTCAGTTTGAGCTTGCAAGATTTTCTTGCAAGTTCAATTCTTTTCTTCTGATATTACTTTACAAATAAAACATTTCATAATAGTTTTATTTTTCTCTTAAAAATCTTTTCAATAAAAACGTTAAAAAATATGGAAATGTATAAAATTTACCATTAAATCCTATATTTTTATATCCGAATTTTATACCATATTTTATATCTCTATATTTATTATTATCTATCAAATTATTTAAAGATATTGTTGCTCCATCATTTGCCTTAACTTCTACGGGAATTAGTGAATCTTTATCTCTTACAAAAAAGTCCATCTCTACAGTTCCCTTTTCGTTTTTATAAAAATATAGTTTATATCCTTGTTTAACTAGCATATCACCTACAATATTTTCGTAAATAGCTCCTTTGTAAGTATTAAAGTTCTTATTATTTCGCAAATCTTCTTGTGCCTCCTCATCAAGTGAACCAATTAAAAGTCCTGTATCTCTAAAATAAAGTCTATAGTTATCAGGATTGTAATTTCCTCCAAGTGGAAGTTCTGGTTGTTCTAAGCAATAGCATACATTAATAATTCCTGCATCATTTAGCCATTCTATTGTTCCAACATATTCTCTATTTCGTGCTCCACTTTCCACTTTTGAAATTTGAAATTTTTTATTTTCATTACCTAGAAACACTGGTATTTTTCGATACACATTAAGTATTTTTCCATGTTCCAAACCACCTGCATATTTTGTAATATCTTCTTCATAATCCAATAGTATTTGTTTCTGCATTTTTAATGTTCCACTGTAATTTTTATTTTTTACAAAATTATTTACAATTGCTGGCATTCCTCCAATTACCATATATTCTTTAAAATTCTCAAACATTACAGATAACTCTGTTTCAGATAATGGTGTTAGATTTTTCATGTGTTGATATAAACTTTCAATTTGTTCTTCTTTATAGCCTTTCGCCCACAAAAATTCTTCAAAATCCATAGAATACATTTCATAATCTTCTTTGTTTCCTACACTATTTGATTCAATTTCATTATAATTTATCCCCATAAGTGATCCAGAACAAATTACATCATATCTTCCATCTTGATTAAAAGCTTTTAATGATGTTGCACAATTTATACAATCTTGTAACTCATCAAAAAATATCAATGTATCTCCAGGTATTATTTCTAAATTTGGATTTCTAAGAGAAATGTTTTTTATTATTGTATCTACTTCAAATCCATCATCAAAAATATCTTTATATTGCTTTTGAAGTACAAAGTTAATCTCTATTACACTTTTATAATTATTCTTTGCAAATTTTCTAATTGATTCCGTTTTTCCAATTTGACGTGCTCCTTTTACTATCAAAGGCTTTTTATCCGTACTATTTTTCCACTCAACAAGGAATTTGTCAATTTTTCTTTTTAATAATTCCATAGTTATCACCATCCTATGTTTACATTATATCACAAAATTCCAGCTATATTCAATATGTTTTATCACAAAATTCCAGCCTTTTTTTATCTATTTTTCACAAAATTCCTATTTACACTATCTTTCCTCTAACATATTCATATATCATAATGCTTGCTGCGACAGAAGCATTTAAGCTTTCTGTTTTTCCAAGCATAGGAATTTTAACTTTTTTATCTGCCATATCTTGTATAGGTTTAGACACTCCATTTGCCTCGTTTCCAATAACAATCACTTTATTTTTATACTTTATATCATATATGCTATTTTGTGTATCTAGCGAAGTTACCATTATTTCAAATTTATTTTTTTGTGCCTGTTTTAGCATCTCTTCTAAATTTTCTGCAATTATTATATTTACTCTAAAAATTGCACCCATTGTAGATCTAACTACTTTTGGATTAAATGCATCTGCACTATTTTTTGAAAGTATTATTTGATTTAGTCCTGCACTATCAACTGTTCTAAGTATTGTTCCAAGGTTTCCTGGGTCTTGTATATCATCTAATGCAATTATTATATCTTGTGAAAAATCAAGTGCAGTATCTGTGTTTTTCTTTTCAATTACTGCCAAAATACCTTGAGGTGTTTTTACATCAGATAATACTTGAAATACCTTTGCTGTAACATATATACAATCATATTTTGCAATTTTGTACATATATTCTTTTGATAAATTTCCTTCTTGTACATCATCATCACATACTACAATTTGCTTTATATCAGCATTTTCCTGTATTGCCTCTTCTACAAGCTTAATTCCTTCTACAATAAATTTATTTTCCAAATCTCTATATTTCTTTTCTTTAAGCTTTTTTATATTTTTTACAATTTCATTATCTTTACTTGAAATAATCTGCACTATTCTTCTCCTTTTTCAGATACAAAAATTAAGAATTCTTTTATAGCCTCTATCAATTTTTTATCTGTTTCATTATTTACTTTTAATGTTACATATGGCTCAATTCCTGCACCAAATTTTACATTAAATTCATATTTTTTAACAAGTTTATCTATAATATCTGGGTTATATTTGCTTCTATCAAAATAGAATACAACATTTGAGGCTCTTTGAGATATTTTTACCACATTTGCATTTCTTGCAAGCTCCTTTATTCTTGTAACTTCTAGCAAATTCTCTATCTCTTTTGGTGGATTTCCATATCTATCAACTAATTCATCAATAACATTTTGTATAGCATCTTCTGTTCTACAAAGTGCAATGTTTTGATATACTTCAATTTTTTGACTTCCAGAATCTATGTAACTATCTGGAATATAGCTTGAAATATTGATATCCACTTGAACATCTTGCTCTTCTTTTACTTCTATTCCTTGCATTTCTTTTACAACTTCATCAAGTAATTTGCAATATGTATCATATCCAACTTGCTCCATATGTCCGTGTTGAATTTCACCTAGCAAACTTCCAGCTCCTCTTATTTCAAGGTCTCTCATTGCTATTTTAAATCCTGAACCAAACTCTGTAAATTCCTTTATAGTTTTTAGTCTTTTATCTGCAACTTCTGTAAGTAATTTATCCCTTTTATATGTAACATATGCATATGCTTGTTTATTACTTCTTCCAACTCTTCCACGTATTTGATATAGCTGTGCAAGTCCAAGCCTGTCTGCATTTTCTACAATTATTGTATTTGCATTTGGTATATCAATTCCAGATTCAAGTATTGTTGTACATACAAGTACATTTACTTCTTTATTTATAAATCTTTCCATGATTTCTTCTAGCTGTTTTCCAGACATTTTGCCATGTGCATATTCAACTTTTGCCTCTGGCACCAATTCGTCTATTTCAAGTGCTTTTTTCTCTATGTCTTCTACTTTGTTATACAAATAAAATACCTGACCATTTCTTTCAAGTTCTTTTGTTATAGCCTCTTTTATAACTTCTCTGTCATATTCAAGCACATAAGTTTGAACTGGTCTTCTGTTTTGTGGTGGCTCATATATTACAGACATATCCCTAATTCCAAGTATTGACATATGTAGTGTTCTTGGAATTGGTGTTGCTGTCATTGTAAGCACATCAACACTATTTTTCAATTTCTTTATTTTTTCTTTGTCTTTAACTCCAAAACGATGCTCTTCATCTATTATTAAAAGCCCTAAATCTTTAAATTCAACGTCATTGCTTAATATTCTATGTGTACCAACAACTACATCTATTTCACCAAGTTTTAATTTTCTAACAATTTCATCTTGTTGTTTTTTGGTTCTAAATCTGTTTAGCACTTCAACATTTATTGCAAAATCTGACATTCTTTCTTTAAAACCTTCATACTGCTGGTTTGCAAGAACTGTTGTAGGAACTAAATATGCAACTTGTTTATGGTCCATTACAGCTTTAAATGCAGCTCTTATTGCAACTTCTGTTTTACCATATCCAACATCTCCACAAAGTAGTCTGTCCATTGGTTTTGAAAGCTCCATATCTTTTTTTACTTCTTCAATACACCTTAATTGATCATCTGTTTCTTGATATGGAAAACTATCTTCAAATTGATGTTGCCACTCTGTATCTTTGCTAAATGCATATCCTTTTATTTTTTGTCTTTTTGCATACAGTTCTATCAAATCTTTTGCAACTTCACGCAAATTCTTTTTAACACGCTCTTTTGTTACATCCCACTCTTTTGTACCAAGCTTGTTTAACTTTGGACTTGATGTATCTCCTCCACCGATGTATTTTCTTACATTATCCAAATTGCTTGTAGGTACATAAAGCATATCATCATTTTTATATTTAATTTTAATATAATCTTTTGTAACATTTTCAGATGTGATTGTATTTACTCCAACAAATTGACCTATACCATGCAGACGATGAACAACAAAATCACCAGGTTTTAAGTCTGCAAATACTATTTTTTCGCCTTGTTTAAATGTAGCACTTGCTTTTTTCTTTTTAGGCTCTGCCTCAAAAGCTTCTTGCATACTAAGTACAATCATTTTTAAGTCATAACTTTCAAAACCAGTTGTTAATGAAGATTTAATATCTTCTGATGAATACAGTCCACATTTTATACTATCAGTTAGCTTTAAAGATTTGTTTAAAATATTAAAAGGAATCTCTTTTTCATTTAATATTTTT
>CAJMLO010000001.1 GCA_905214245.1 uncultured bacterium | reverse complement strand
TTCGTCAAGAGAGCTAACGAGTTGTAAATGTCTACGTCGTTGGCACCATTAGAACTTCAAGTAATTCGTAAGATATGCTTGAGGTTTTAATTTATAAAAAATACAAACTTGTAATTTTATGTAAGATTTCTTATCGTATGGAGAAATTGACGAAAAAGCTAGAATATGCTATACTAAGTTATTGTATGGCTTTGAACCATTGTATATATAATAATTTTTCACCATTGTATAAAAAATCAACAAGGAGGAAACAATTATGAGTGAGAAATTTGAAGGTAGCGATATGCGGAAAAGTAAATATGAAGAAGCTAGTTGGATAGGGTTTGTTTTTAACATACTTGCGTCATTTATTATTGATATAGGGACACTGTTGCCAATTGAAGTAATAAAAGCAATAGGTGTTACTTTGGCCTGGAATACAGCTTTAATATCAATATTTGGAGTTAAGATGATACATGTACGTCAAACATTGATGTTTTTTTTTACAATTGATATGTGTAAAATAGGTAGTGTATTATGGGTAACGACAATGAGAAAAAGATTTGAAAATTATACTTTCAGGATTATCTATGAAGAAGAAAAATCTAAAATCATATCTACACTTTTTACAACTGTGATATTTATGCTCTATGTTGGGTTGGGTACTAAATTTACAATGCATACATGGAATAGTATTATACCATTATTAAATATTCAAATAGTTAATATTGATATATGGCAGGCTAAGGGAGTGTTTATGTTGTTATGGTTGATAAATTTAAAAGCTCCAAAATGTAGCAAAGAAAGAAATAAGGCATTTAAAAAAATTTGGAATCAATAGAAAATGATGAAGTAATAGTTGAAAACATATTCACTTTGAAAATGAATCCGCCTAATAATTGTTAACCTTAGTGGTGTGAGCTTATATTAAAGTTCACACTATATTTATATATAAAGGGAAAACGAGGGAGGAGATTTTTTATGAAGAGAACGAAATTAAATGATAGAATTCTTCCAATATATACAAAGGGAGAAGAAATTTTTAATATGGTTTCACATATAGTTGGAGCAGTATTTGGAATAGTTGCACTGGTACTTTGTGTGATTTTTTCGGCAATTCATCATAATGCATATGCTGTTGTAAGTAGTTGCATTTATGGTGTAAGTATGATCGTTTTATATACGATGTCAAGCATATATCACGGATTGAATCCGAATAAAAAAGGAAAAAAAGTTATGCAGGTGCTTGACCATTGTACAATATATTTACTTATTGCAGGTTCATATACACCGTTTGCTTTATGTACTTTTAGAGAATATGATGTAAAGACAGGTTGGATACTTTTTGGAGTTATTTGGGCAATTGCTGTTTTGGGAATTGTATTAAATGCTATTGATTTAAAAAGATATAAAGTATTTTCTATGATAAGCTATCTTGCAATGGGATGGGCAATTATATGCAAAGCTAATCTACTTCCACAACTTCTAGGAAATAATGGTACAATATTATTGGTTCTTGGAGGAGTTGCGTATACGGTTGGTGCTATTCTTTATGGTATTGGTAGAAAACATAAATATATGCATTCAATATTTCACTTATTTATTGTACTGGGTAGTGTACTACAATTTTTCTGCATTTTATTATATGTTATATAAAATGGATAAATTTAAGCAAGAGTATATGATATAGCAAATATTTCTTGCTTATTTTTTTATTTTGGTATATAATAACAGCGAAATGTTTTTCAGACCATCAGGCTTATACTTCTTAATTAAGAGTATACTGAGTTATATAATAAAATAAAACTGAGGAGATAAACATGAAAAATTTTAGTAATTATGTAGATTATGACAAAAAAGAAAATTGGAAGGAAGGTTCAAAATTAGTACATGGAGCATTAGGAAGCGATCCTATGACAGGATCTGTAAGTTTTCCTATATTCCAAACAGCAACTTTTAGATTTAGAGCTCTTGGAGATTCTCTAGGATTTGACTATACAAGATGTCAAAATCCTACTATTGAAGAATTAGAGCGCACAATGGCAATACTTGAACATGGTACAGAAGGCTTTGCATTAAGTAGTGGTATGGCTGCTGTAATGTGTGCACTTTCTATATTAAAACCAGGAGATCATGTGATTTTATCAGATGATATTTATGGTGGAACATATGAAATTGCACTTACAACACTTGCTGACAATAAAATTGAGACAAGCTTTGTTGATTTAAGTATATTAGAAGAGTTTAAATCAGCGATAAAACCAAATACAAAAATGGTATTTATTGAATCACCAACAAATCCAATGATGAAAGTCGCAGATATTGCAGAAATTAGTAAAATTGCAAAGGAAAAAGGAATAGTAGTAGTTGTTGATAATACACTACTTACACCATATTATCAAAAACCATTAGATTTAGGTGCAGATATTGTTGTTCATAGTGCAACAAAATACTTAGAAGGACATAATGATACAATGGCTGGAATTGTTGTTGTAAAAGATGAAAAACTTGGACTTGCTATGAGAAATTTCTTAAAATACCAAGGTGCGTGCTTAGCACCATTAAATGCTTGGTTAACTTTAAGAGGAATTAAAACACTTGAAGTTAGAATGCAAAGACACAACGAGAATACAATGAAAGTTGCAAATTATTTAAGGAATCATCCAAAAGTAAAAAAAGTATATTATGTTGGATTTGAAGATCATCCAAATTATGATGTAACTAAAAAACAAACAACAGGATTTGGAGGAATGCTTTCTTTTGAAGTTGATAGTAAAGAAACAGCACTAAAGGTTATTGACAAAGTTGATATGATTTTATTTGCTGGAAGTTTAGGAGGAGTAGAGAGTCTTATAACATATCCTATGATAGTTACTCATCACGAGGTACCAGAAGAAGTAAGAGAAAAACTTGGAATTAATGATAGATTTTTAAGATTATCTGTTGGTATTGAAGATGCAGATGATATAATTGCTGACTTAGAGCAAGCTTTAAATTAATAATATAGGAAATGAAATTTCCTAGTAAACCTAAATATTGCTAGGGATGTTTAACCTTAGCAATATTTGCATATAAATAGAGGAGAGATAATATGAAAATTAAATTTACTAAAATGCAAGCATATGGAAATGATTATGTATATATAAATGCTATTTCTCAAAAACTTAGCAAACTTGATGAACTTGCAAGATTTGTAAGTGATAGACATTTTGCTATTGGTTCTGATGGAATGGTTTTAATTTGTCCATCAGAAAAAGGCGATTTTAGAATGAGAATGTTTAATCCAGATGGAACAGAGGGGGAAATGTGTGGAAATGCTTTAAGAAGCATGAGCAAATATGTGTATGAACATAATTTAACAGATAAAACAAATTTAACAATAGAAACACTTGGAGGAATGCAGAAAGTTAAGCTTTTTGTGGAAAATGGACAAGTTGTAAATATTGAAGCAAATATTGGTGAGCCAAGATTAAGCACAAAGGTTATACCAGTAAATACAAATTTGGACGAATTTGTGGAACAAGAAGTAAAAGTACTTGATAAAATATTTAAAATTTCTGCACTATCTTGGGGAAATCCACATTGTGTTATATTTGTTGATGATGTTGCAAATTTTGATGTTCATAAATATGGAAATGCAATTGAGCATAAGACAGATTTATTCCCAAATAAAACTAATGTAACTTTTGCTCAAGTTATTAATAGAAAATATATTAAAATGAGAGAGTGGGAAAGAGGAACAGGTGAAACCATAGGATGTGGTACAGGATGTTGTACTGCAGCTGTATTTTCAGTAATTACAGGAAGATGTGACAGAGAAGTTACCGTTGAGCAAATTGGTGGAAATCTGGAAGTTAATTGGGATGAAGCAACCAATACTGTATTTATGAAAGGTCCATCTCATACAGTATTTGAGTCTGAAATTGAAGTTCCATTTTTATCATAGTAGAAGGGAGCTTGATTTATGAAAAAGTTAAAAGAAATATTAGAAAATGTAGAATACGAACTTATAAAAGGAAGTATTGATGTTGAGATAAAAGATATAAAAGATAATTCGCAAAAAGTTGAAGAAGGCGACTTATTTATTGCTCTTGTTGGTACAACAGCAGATTCACATAAGTTTATATCAAATGCTATTGAAAATGGAGCTAAGGTAATTGTAATAGAAAGAGATGTAGAAATAGATGAAGATGTTACAGTTATAAGGGTAAAATCTTCAAGAAAAGCACTTGCATATATGTCTGCAAGTTATTTTGATTATCCAGTTAAGAAGCTTACGACAGTTGGAATAACAGGTACTTGCGGTAAAACATCTACATCATATATTATAAAAAGTATGCTTGAAGAATTTGGTTATAAAGTAGGACTAATTGGCACTATTTGTGCATTAATTGGTGATGAGAAAATTGAAACACATAATACTACACCTAATTCTTATGAGGTACAAAAATTATTTTCGCAAATGGTGAAAGCGGGATGTAAGTATGCGGTAATGGAAGTATCTTCACAAGGGTTAAAACTTGATAGAGTTGCAGGAATTAACTTTGATTATGGAGTATTTACTAATCTTTCTGTGGACCACATTGGACCAAATGAGCATGAAAGTTTTGAAGAATATATGTATTGCAAAAGTTTACTATTTAAACAATGCAAAGTTGGAATTATAAACACAGATTCAGATAAATGGGAAAAGGTAACAAAAGACCATACATGTTCAATAGTTAAATATGCCTTAAACAATAATGATGCAGATTTGAAAGCCTCAAATATTGAATTCATAATGGAAGATGATTTCTTTGGAGTTCAATTTGATGTTAGTGGTAAAATAAATGATACATTTAAACTTGATATACCAGGTAGATTCTCAGTATATAATGCACTTTGTGCAATTGCTGTTGCATATGAGCTTGGAATTGATGTTGAAAGCATGAAAAAAGCACTTAGCAGAGTTAAAGTTATCGGAAGAATGGAACTTGCAAGCTCAAATGATAAATACAAACTTATTATTGATTATGCTCATAATAGAGACGAAATGGATAATTTAATGGATACAATTTCTGAATATAAACCAAAAAGATTAGTATGTATTTTTGGAGGCGGTGGAAACCGTGCAAAATCAAGAAGATATGATATGGGTGAAGTTTCAGGTAAATGGGCAGATTTAACTATTTTAACTGAGGACAATCCTAGATTTGAAGAAATTGAATCAATAAATAATGATATTGTAGTAGGACTTAATAAATATAATGGAAAATATATTTTTATAAAAGATAGAAAAGAAGCTATAAAATATGCTATGGAAAATGCGCAAAAAGGAGATATAATTCTTTTGATAGGAAAAGGACATGAAAATTATCAAGAAATTAAAGGCGTAAAATATCCATGGGATGAGAGAAAGGCTGTAAAGGAGGCAGAAGAAGAAATAAATGAACATATGGCATGATATTGAAAAAGAAAGAATTACAAAAGATGATTTTATAGGGGTAGTTGAAATTACAAAGGGCGGAAGTAATAAATATGAGCTTGATAAAGCAACTGGTATGCTTAAACTTGATAGAGTTTTGTATACGGCAACACATTATCCAACTAATTATGGATTTATTCCAAGAACATATGCAGATGATAATGATCCACTTGATGTGCTTATTCTATGTCAAGAAAATATTTTACCACTAACTTTGGTTGAATGTTATCCAATTGGAGTTTTGGTAATGAATGATAACGGCGAAGAAGATGAAAAAATTATTGCAATATGCAAAAAAGATCCATACTTAAATTGTTATAAAGATATCTCTGAACTTCCAAGACAAGTTTCTGATGAAATAAAGCATTTCTTTGAAGTGTATAAACAACTTGAAGGAAAGACTACAACAGTTGACCAAATGCTTGGAAGGGAAGAAGCAAAGGCGATTATTGAAAAGTGTCTAAAGAAATACGAAGAAAAATTTAATAAATAATTAATACAAAAACTAACATATATGATTGCAATATATGTTAGTTTTTGATATATTATATAAAAATATTTTTTGGTGGTGAAAAATTTGGCGATAGCAGAAAAAATTATTTTTAATTTATTAGCATTTACACTTTTTACAGTTGTCTTTATGAAAATGATAAAGAAAAATGATACAAGTTATGTTTATATATTGATACTAGAGTTTATAGGAATTGCAATTAATTTCATAGAATTGTTTATTAGTGCAAAAATAAATTCATTTTTTGAAACGATTATGTATTTATTTTCAGTGTTTATACCAGCTTTAGTTTTGATTATAGAAAAGGAAAAGAAAATTGATTTTCCAGAAATGTATAAACTTTTAATGGCGAAGATATACAAAGATTCGGGCAAATACGATAAGGCAAAAGATTATCTTTTTTCTCTTATAAATAAATATCCTGAAAGTTATTTGGGTCATAAAGCTCTTGCAAAACTTTATGAAAAAGAAGGAAAAAACGAAAATGCAATTGATGAATATATAAGAGTTACACAAATAAATAATAAAGACTTGAAAATAAATTACAATATTGCGAATTTATTAAATAAGGCTAATAAGAAAGAAGAAGCGATAAAAGTATTACAAGAAAATTTAAAGAAAAATCCTGAACTTTATGATGATTCAATGCTACTTGGAGATATATTGTTTGAATCAGAACAATATAAAGAAGCAAGTTCTATTTATATGACAGCATTAAGATATCATCCTGGAGATTATAATATTTATTATAGTATGGGGATGACATGTACTATGTTAAATGATTTTCAAAGGGCAAAAGAATTTTACGATAAAGCGGCTCAAATTAATAGTTTAGCATATAATGCAAATTTGAGTTTAGGACAAATTGCATTAATATATGGCGATTTAGATGAAGCAGAGCAATATTTTAATGAAAGTATAAAAGGCGAAGATGCAGAATCTGGATCTTATTATTATTTGGCACAGGTTGCATTACTAAAAGGAGATAAAGACAAAGCCATAAATTACATGAATATTGCGGTAAAATTGGAACCAAAGCTATATGAAAAAGTGCAAAAAGATAACATTTTTATGCCGATTAGAAAAATGATTATTGAGCCAGATAAAGAAAATGAAAGAAAGAACAAAATGAAATATAAAGAGAAAAAATGTATTGACCATTTAGCTAGGACTTGCACTCTAGTAAGTAGCCTTAATAATGATGATATAAAAACAATGAATAATGTAAAGAAAAAGGAAAGAAACATTGAAATTCAAAGAGATGATATAGGTTAGTAATTATATATTATAAACGATAATATAATTATTGATAGAAGGGAAGGAATTATTATGACAGTATTTCAAGCTTTAATTTTAGGAATTATACAAGGACTAACAGAATTGTTACCAATTTCAAGCTCAGCTCATTTAGACATCTTACCATGGATATTTGGTTGGACTAATTCGGAAGCATTTAATATAGCTTTTGAAGGATTTGATGTAGCACTTCATTTTGGAACATTGCTTGCAATTGGGCTATACTTTTTTAAAGATTGGATTAAACTTATAAAAGGTGGATATGATTTAGCCATAAAGAAGAAAAAAACAAGAGCAGGAAAAATGTTTTGGTATATTGTTGCTGCAACATTGCCAGGAGGAATAATTGGACTATTACTTGATAAATTTGTAGGAGATGGATTAAAACAACCTCTAATTATAGCAACAGCCTTAATTGTTATGGGAATTGTTTTATATTTAGTTGATAAAAATGCAAAATCAAATGTTAAATATGAACAAATGAGCTTTAAACAGACTTTTTTGATAGGACTTTCACAATGTTTAGCATTTATTCCTGGAGTTTCTAGATCTGGAATCACTATGACAGCTGGTAGAGCAATGGGAATTGAGAGAAAATCTGTTGCAAAATATTCTTTCATGTTATCTGCTCCGATTGTACTTGCAGCTACTATATTAAAATTGAAAGATTTTGTATTTAGCATTCCATTTTTTGTGGGAATACTTGCAAGTTTTATTGTAGGTATTTTAGTTATTAAATTTTTACTAAATTATCTAAAAAAAGGTAGCTTTAAAATTTTTGCTATATATCGTGTTATTTTTGGAGTGATAATTATAATATGTTACTTTATTAAATAAGATAATTTTTAAGGTGGTACATAAAAAGTGCCACCTTTTTTAACATATTTTGTAAATATTACAAAAATATTACAAAAATATTACATTTATATTAAATATAACTTATTTATATTGACTTTTTATGAAAAAAAGATAAAATAATTAAAGAAAAAATAAATTTTAAATATTTTTTGCAATATGAGGAAAAATATTCAAGTATTATTTGTTTTATTTTGCAAAACATAATAATGTTTATAATAAAAAAACGAAGGAGAATACAATGCCAAGCTGTTTAGGATTATATATTGAAACAAATATAATTAAATATGCAAAAGTGTCAAAAGAGCGTGATATCCTTAAAATAGAATCTTTTGGAATTAAGTTCTATGATAAGCTTGATGAAGCAATAAAGCAAATTATTTCAGAAACCTACAGCTTTAAAATTCCAATTAGCATCAACTTATCAGATGAAATATATAATTATTTCTATATGTTTAACTTGCTAAAAAAAGAGGACCTAAAAAAGGCTATTGAAACAGAGTTTGAATCTTATTGTTTTGATAAAAATATAAACAAGAATGCTTTTGAAGGAAGATATGCACTTGCAAATTCGATAGAAGATAAGGATAAAATAAAAGTAATATATGTTTCAACCAATAAAACGTCTTTAAATAAAGATACGCAATTGATTGAAGATGCAAAAGTGTCTTGCGTTACACCTTTAGGAACAAGTATAGCCAATGTCGCAGAAGTAAAACAAAAAGAAAATATTATCATAGTAAATATAGAAGAAAAGACAACAATTACAACGATAATTGATCAAAAAGTATATGATGTTAAAAAAATAGAAGAAGGTTCTGCAGATATTTTGAATCAAATAAATGCTAAGGAAAATTCATATTCTAAAGCATATGAAGTATGCAAAAATTCAACTATTTATACAATGGAAGGAAAAGAACTTCAAGATGAAGGAAATGAGTATCTTGATGATATTATGCCTACATTATACAAAATAGTTCAAAAGATTCAAGAATACGTTGCAAATACAACTACAAAATTTGACAAAATATATATTACTGGAACAATGTCGGTTGTAAATAATATTGATTTATATTTTCAAGAATTTTTTCAAAATGAAAAGTGCGAAGTGTTAAAACCTTACTTTGTTACAGAAAATATAAAGATAAATATAAAAGATTATATAGAGGTCAACTCAGCAATTGCTATTGCAATGCAAGGATTAGGTTATGGAATTAAAAGTATGAACTTTAAGAAACAAAGTTTTTATGATAAATTACCTGACTGGGCAAAAATAGAGATTGGACCAAAAACAGAAAAAAGCAGTAGCTCTAGCAAATTTAAATTGAACTTTAGTGACTTAAAATCAAAAATGGATGCTACAGAAAGATGGATGCTTAGAACAGCTGGTGGAATATTTTTACTAACTGTTATTTATACAAGTTTTTCTATGTATTTAGAACAAGCTATAAACGAAAAAATTACAGAAGCTAAAGATGTTCAAACTGATACAAGCATGCAAATTGCACTTGTAGAGCAAGATAATTCAAGCGTAAAACAAAAAGCAAATAAATATTCTGAAATGACACAGAATTTAAAAAATATTAATACTAAAATAGAAGATGCTGCAAGTTCAAAAGATATGATACCAGATTTATTAATGCAGATTATGACAGTAATTCCAAAAGATGTACAAGTTACACAAATTGAAAACACAACAGGAAAGCATATTGTAATCAAAGCTCAATCTAGAAAGTATGAACAACTTGGCTATTTTAAAGCAAAAATAAAAGAAGATAATGTGCTTATGAAAAATACAGTTGTATCTTCACAAGGCGAAAGAGACGGAGATTTCATTAAAGTTACAATAGAGGGGGATTTGCCATGAAAAAAGTATTAATATCAATTTTGATTGTATTGCTTGTTGTATTGGCATATTTCACAATAGTGAAAGGATTAACTGTTGGAGAACTTAAAGTTCTAAGTGCAAAAGAAATTGTTGATGCAAATAATCAATTAGATGGTGAAATACAAAAAGCACAGTCTTTGTTAAAAATTGATTATCCATCAAAAAAAGAAGAACTTTCATCATCAGTAACTGACTTACTAAGCAAAAAAGAAGAATATTTTAAAGCCGCAAAATTAAGTTCTGATAAAGAAATAACAAAGGCAAATACAGAAGAAACATATTATATTGAATATTTGTGGACAAGAATAGGAAATCATGCTACATCAAAAGGTGTAAACCTTACAATTGATGTTAAAACTGGAGATGCAGGAGAAGCAAATGTAAAAAATCTTACAATTACTGCAAAAGGTTATTATGTAGGAATTATGGATTTTGTATCTTCACTTGAGAATGATGATAAATTAAATTTTAAAATAGAAAATTTTAATTTAGTACAAGAAGGAGAATTGCTAACAGCAACATTTAATGTTAGAGGAATAAGAATTAAAACAGAAAATACAACAGAATCTTCTTCTACAAAAACAACAACTCAAGAGACAGATACAACAAACGAAGCTTCAAATAATACAACAACAGAAGATACAAGCAAATTAAATCAATTAACAGGTGCTGTTGATAATACTTTGGCACCAACTGAAAATACACAACAATAAAGAATGGAGGAAAAAATGGTAAAATCAGTTATAAAAGAAATACTAATTATGTTATTACTTTGTATAGCAATTGTATTGATTTTTGGATTATTATTTTATGATTATATTCCAACAAACAAAATGATACCAGCCAAAGAGGCATATATAACTCCAAATGAAGTAAAAGAAGAAATAAATGAAACAATTACTGAACTCGAAAAGACAGAAATATCATATGAAATAACAGATGCAGATTTGAATATATACAAACAATCATCTAGTTATAAACCTGGAAAGAAAGATCCATTTTCACTTTCTGTAGAAAATACTTCAAGCACAAATGGAAACAAAAATAATAATGGAAATACATCAAATGGTGATAATGGAAACAATCAAAACAAAGATACCTCTAACTCTGGAAAATCAGATCCAAATTCAACAGGAACATTCTTCAATGATACAGGTATCAAATAACATAGGTTATATTTATTAACTTAAATATATACAAAATATTTAAAAGGAGGAATTTTTTATGTTAAAGAATCAAAAAGGTATTACTTTAGTAGCTTTAGTTGTTACAATAGTAGTTTTAATTATTCTTGCTACAATTAGTATCTCAGTTGCTATCAACGGAGGAATAATTGGTAAAGCACAAGATGCTAAAACATACTATGAAGGACAAGGCGATGAATTCAACAAATTCACAGCTAACACAGTAACATATATTGATGGATATTTAAATGAAGCTAAAACAACAAAATAAAGTCAATTAAAATTATTTTAAACGGTTTAAAATTAATTTAAACTAAATATGAGGTTATCTATATGGTATCATTTTATGATAATTATATTTAGGTAACCTCTTTTATTAAATTATATAATGGAGGAAATATGGACTATATATTATATTTACTAATTTTTTGTATCGGAACTGTTTTTGGTAGTTTTTTTACGCTTGCTGTTTATAGAATTCCACTTAGACAAGATATAACACATACACGTTCATATTGTCCAAAGTGTAATCATAAACTTTCTTTTTGGGATATGATTCCAATTTTAAGTTATGTCTTTTTAGGAGGCAAATGCAGATATTGTGGTCAAAAGATTAGACCAAGATATCTTATGCTTGAAGTAATGTCAGGTATTGTATTTGTTTTATTTGCAATTTCAGTAAAACTAAGTATATTTGATATTATATTTTTAGATAAACAATTAATTGCATATTTTATTACAGGATTATTATACATTGCTACATTATTTATAATAGCTGGAATAGATAAAGAAAATGTAAAAATTGAAAAGCCAGTACTTTTGTTTGGCTTTATTTGTGTTACTATTTATATGATTTATCTATATATAGTAGAAATTAATACTAATGTATATAGATATGTTATATATTTAATTGTATTTGGAATTTTAACAATAATAAATACATTTATTCTAAGAAAAAACGCAAAAGGAAATTATACAATAGACATACTTTTATTACTAACATTTATGCTAAGTTTTACATATGAATTTGTATGCATTTTCAGTGTTATAATTACATTAATCGCAATTTCATTACAATTAATAATTAAAAACATACTTGCTAAAAAAAGCAAATGCGTAAAAACAGAAGTAAAAGAATATACAAAATTACCAATTGGATTTGATCTATGTACTGCTAACATAATTACATTAATTGTAAGTAATATATTTATTTTTTACAATTAATAGGAAAAGAGGTATAGAATGAAAGATATAAATGTGAAATCTGAATCTGGATTTACTATGACAGATTTAGCAGCAGCTATAATTATATTTACAATGTTTGCAAGCTTAATAGGTACACTTATGTATACAGCATTTAGAACAGAGCTGCAAACTAAAATAGCAGGACAGGCTAATTTTTATGCAATTGAAATATTAGAAGATATTGATAAAATAACCTATGATGAAGTTGTAAATGGAATGGAAAGTCACTATAGAGATATATTTTCAATTTCTAATAGTTATGACTTAAAAATAGAAGTTACGAATTATAATGAGGGTACAAATAAGGAAGATTTAATAAAAAACTTTAAACTTACAATAACATATAAACTCGATAATAATACTGAAAGCTTGGTTGTAAATAAAATTAAGGTAAAAGAGCTTTAATTTTGGGAAGGATAAAGATATGAAAACTGAAAAAGGTGTAACTTTAACTGCATTAGTAGCATATATAAGTGTTTTTATGATAATTCTTAGTATGGTTACTGCAATATCAGCACATTTTTACAAAAATGTTGCTAAAGTTGAAAGTGCTCCAAAATATGTTACAGAATTTAATAAGTTTTCGATGTTTTTTGTAGCAGATGTTAAGAAAAATTCAACAACAAAATCAAATACTGATACAAGTATTGAATTTGATGATGGAACTAAGTATGAGTACAAAAACAAAAAAATATATAGAAATGGTACAGAAGTTGCTAAAAATGTTCAGGCAATGAAATTTAATGTATCAGACTATACTAAAAATGGATTTACTAAGAAAATAGTACGAGTTGATGTTACACTTGGAAATGGTAAATCGAATATTCAAAGAAGTGTAGACTTTGTACTTAAATACTGGTAATTATATGTAAAATGAAGAAAATACTATTTAAAAAAGATGTAATATAGTATAATGATATTATGGTTAACAAAAGAAAGGAGAAATACTATGAGCGATAAAAAAAGACAACCACTTGGAATTGAACTTGTAAAAAGAGGAATTGTAACAGAAGAAGACATTGCAAGAGCTTTAGATTATCAAAAAACACAACCAGGAAAGAAAATTGGCGATATATTAAATATTCTAAAAGTATGTGATCCATATGTGCTTATAGATGCAATGGGAGAAATACTTGAAGAAAAAGCAATTTACCTTCGTGAAGCTGATATAAAGGTTAATATGTTAGACTATATTTCTATGGATTTAGCAAAAGCATCTAAAGCTATACCTTTTGAAGTAGGCGGAGGAAAGATAAAGGTTTGTTTTGCTGATACTTCAAATAGAAAAACTGTAGAAACTATAAGACTTTTACTACTTAATAAAGGTCTTATTATGGATAAATATATAACTTTCGAAACAAATATAGAGGAAATTTTATCTTCACTAGAAGGCAATTCTGAAAGCATTGATGTAAATGCAGATGTATCAGGCTTTATAGATAGTGTTATAAAATCTGCCATGGAGAAAAGAGCGAGCGATATTCATATAGAGCCACTTCAAAAATCTCTTAGAATTAGATATAGAATAGATGGACAATTAATAACAGCCACTGTTGTAGACAATGAAAAGCAAAGTCAAATAATAGGAAGATTAAAAGCTATATCTAATATGCATCAGGAAAAACAAGAATCACAAGATGGTAGAATTATAATGTATCCTGATTACAATATTCGTGTTTCTTCACAAAAGAATATTTATGGAGAAAAATTTGTTTTAAGATTATTAAAGAAAAACGAAGATGTAAAAGAAATATTTGCACTTGGATTTCCAAGAGATGAAAAACTATTAAAAGACGCATTTAACAAGAAAAATAGTATTACTGTTATCGCAGCTCCAACTGGAGAAGGTAAAACAACAACATTATACAGTATTATAGATTATTTAAATAGACCAGAAATAAATATTACAACAATTGAAGACCCAGTTGAAATTCGTATCGATGGATTAAACCAAATAGAAATAGATAATAAAACAACATTCGCTGGAGCATTAAGAACAGTTCTTAGACAAGATCCAGATATTATTCTTGTTGGAGAAATAAGAGATAAGGAAACAGCAGAAATTGCAATGCAAGCTGGACAAACTGGACATTATGTTCTTTCTACAATCCATACAATCAACAGTATAGAGGTTGTTACAAGATTAAGAAAAATGGGTATTTCAAATTATGATATTGCAAGTACTTTAGCAACATCAGTATCTCAAAGACTTGTAAGAAAACTTTGCCCAAATTGTAGAAAAGAAAGAGATTTTACAGTAGAGGAAAAAGAAATAATCAGAGAAATAGGCGAAAAATCAGGAGTTACTTTTGATTTTGAAGGTAAAAAAACATATGATGCTGTAGGATGTAAAAAATGCCATAATAGTGGGTACTATGATAGAATTGGTATTTTTGAAGTATTAATTTTAAATGATAAAATTAGAACACTAATTTCAAATAATGCATCTGTGCTTGAAATAAAAGAAGCAGCTGTGGAAGAAGGATATTTACCACTTGTTATAGACGGATTAAATAAAGTTCTAAATGGGATAACAAACTTGGATGAATTAAATAATAAATTAGCGCTTTATTAATAAATAAAAATAGAGGAGGAAAACAAATGATAGATATTGATTCAATATTAACTATAGCCAAAGAAAAAGATGCATCTGATGTGCATTTAATATGTGGAATGAAACCAATACTAAGAATAATGAGAGAACTTGTGCATATTGAAGAAATGGAAGAACTAACACCAGATGATATGAATGATGCATATGATTACTTTGTTCGTGGAAATTTGTATAAAGATAAAGTATTTAAGGAAACAAGAAAATTAGACTGTTCTTACGAATTTGAAGATATACGTTTAAGAGTAAATATATCATACTCTGATGAAATTCCAATATTTACTTTAAGACTTATAAAAAATCAACTTCCAAAATACGAAGACCTAGGAGTACCAGACATAGTAAGAAGAATGACATACCAACCACAAGGACTTATACTTGTAACTGGTAAAACAAACTCTGGTAAAACAACAACTCTAAATGCTTTGATTAATGAAATAAATGAAACTCAAAATAAAAAGATTTTAACATTGGAAAACCCAGTTGAGTTTAAACATAAATCAAAAAAATCTGTAATTGTACAAAAAGAAATTGGACTTGGACGTGATTGTTTAACATTTAGTGATGGTGTAAAGAACTCTTTAAGAGAGGACTGTGATATTCTTGTTATCGGTGAGATAAGAGATAAAGAAACAATGGAAGCAGCAATAGAAACAGCAGAATCTGGACACTTGGTAATTGGAACATTGCATACAAAATCATGTGCTGAAACAATAGACAGAATGGTAAACTTCTATGAAATAAGAGATCAACAAACTGTTAAATACATGATTTCTTCATTACTAAAACTTGTTATTTCACAAAGATTGTTAAAATCTAGAAAAGGAAAATTAGTTTTAGTTCCTGAAGTTATGGTTGTAGATAACATTATTTCGGGTATAATAAGAAAAGAAAAAATAAGTGTTTCTGAAATAGAAGATGCTATACAAAGTAATAGTGAAAAAGGAAGTATAGGACTTATAAATTCAATTGCAGAATTGTTTGTTGATGATGTAATAACATTAGAGCAAGCTAAAGCACAAATAGAAGAGAAAAATATTGAAATTTTAAACAGAACAATTATGCAATTAAAAATAAAAAAAGAAAGACAAAACAGAATAGAACAATAAAAGATATAAATAATGAAAGGAGAAGAAAATGCCAGAGTATATATATAGGGCTGTAACTGAAAAGGGACAAATTGTTCGTAATAGAGTGGAAGATGTAAATAGAAATACTCTAATAAAAAAGTTAAAAAATAATAATTTGTTACCAATTAGTATTACACAAGTCGGATATAATAGTAAAAGGAAAAAGGCAAATAAAAGAAACATGATGGATATTGATGACATCATGAAACAGGCGGATTCAGCTAACATCTTGCAGGGAAGAATTAGTACAAAGCCAAAATTAAAAGAAAGAATTAATCTTGCCTTATCAAGAGAAGAAAAAATAACTCCAAGAGATATAATAATTTTTACACAGAACTTTTACTTGCTAAAAAAAGCTAACTTCAACAATATTCACGCATTAAGTACTATAATAGAAAGTACAGAAAACATGTCTTTAAGAGGTGTGCTTGAAGATATACTTGCAGGTGTTGAATCAGGTGAATATATGTACACTACAATGGAATATTATTCTAATGTATTCCCATATATCTATACAAATATGATAAAAGTTGGAGAACTTTCAGGAAACCTAACACAATCCCTAGAGCAAGCTGTAAAATATATGGAATCATCTACAGATACCAGTGCAAAACTTAGAAAAATTATTGTACCAAATGCAATTCAATTAGTGCTTTTGGTTGGATTATTAATCTTTGGTGTAGCCTATATCATACCATTAATACAAGAATCATTTGCAGCAGCGGGCGCAACAACTCAGCTTCCAGCAATAACACTTTGGTTTGTTGATTTTTGTAATAAAATTGCACAGTATTGGCCAATTCCAACTGCAATAATTGGGGCAATAGTAGCAGTTATAATTGCATATATAAATACTCCAAAGGGAAGATATAACTTTCATTATTTTAAATATAAAATGCCTGTATTTGGAAGCTTAATATATGCAATGGATTTTGAAAGACTAATGAAAGCAATGCTTTTAAACCTAGAAAATGGAATGAGAATTCAAGAAGCATTGGAAGTTAGTAAATCGGTAGTAAAAAATTATGTTATGCTTTCTATTATTGAAACAGCAATTAACAACATATTAATTGGTGGTTCATGGATTGAACCATTTGAAAAATCTGGTCTTTCATCATCAATGGAAACAGAGATGTTGAAAATAGGTATGCAAACAGATTTATCAGGAATGATGGAAAAATTAGTTGAGTATATGGAAATAGACATAAATAACAAGATGCAAAAAGTAATGAGCGTGTTACCACAAATTGTATATGCAATTGTTGGTGCAGCATTAATATTCCTTGTAATTGTAATCATTGTACCATGTATACAACTATATATGGGTGATTGGTTATTCGACTCAGTTGACTTACCACCAGAATTCAAATAAAATTAACATAAAACAACTAAGTTGACAAATTATAAAAAAAATAGTATAATCTATAACAGATGTTACCAAAATAGGTAAAGATGAGATTTATATGTGATAAAATTAAATTGTAAACGAAGAGCGGATTATATATTTTTAATAGAAATTTTTGATTAGTTGTTAATATGATAACAATGTTTATTTTGTGCGGAAAAATTAAAAACATTATATAGTATTTTAAGATATATAACCTAAAAAAGTAGTTTATGATAAACTACTTTTTTTCGATTTTGAAAAGGTAAAATTTTCCTTTGAAACATATATAAATAATTACAAAAAGAAAGGAATGATATAATGAAAGAGGAAACATCAGGTATGAAAGAGACAATAGAAAAAAACATACCGAAAAAAGAACAAAAGGCACAAAGAATGCCAAGAAGAAAAAATACAAAAATAGAAAATAACACAAAAACACAAAACACTGAAACAAGAAAAAGAAGAAGTACAAAAAAATCTTCTGAAAGTTTTGAAAAAGATGCAAAACTTTCAGAAAAAATGGAGAAAGGTATGATAAAAGGTAATATTTCTTTAGAAGAGAGAAGAAGAATGCCAAGAAAACCAAACACTCCCAAATTTGAATTT
The DNA here is from genome assembly GCA_905214245.1 of uncultured bacterium. Taxonomy (GTDB): domain Bacteria; phylum Bacillota; class Clostridia; order TANB77; family CAG-508; genus CALXVA01. The sequence goes on along the minus strand of CAJMLO010000001.1, from coordinate 109,419 downwards.
AAGAAAGAAAATTTAAAAATCATACCACTTGGTGGATTAGATGAAATTGGAAAAAACATAACAGTTTTTGAATATGGAAATGAAATTGTTTTAGTAGACTGTGGACTAGAATTTCCAGAAGATGATATGCTTGGAGTAGACTTAGTTATTCCAGATATTACGTATCTTGAAAAAAACAAGGAAAAAATAAAAGGACTTGTAATAACACATGGCCATGAAGATCATATTGGTTCAATACCATATTTACTAAGACAAATTAATGTTCCTATTTATGCTACTAAATTGACAGTGGGATTAATAAAAAATAAACTTGAAGAACATAAGCTTTTAGCAAGTACAAAACTTGTAACAGTTGAACAAGGTCAAACTGTTAATTTTGGAAACATAAAAGTAGAATTTATAAGAAGTAGCCATAGTATTCCAGATTCTGTAATGCTTGCTATTACAACACCAGCAGGAACTGTGCTTCATACAGGTGACTTTAAAGTAGATTATACACCAATTGATAATCAACTAATGGATTTAGGAAGAATAGCAGAACTTGGAAATAAAGGAATTTTAGCACTTCTTTCTGATAGTACAAATGCTGAAAGAAAAGGATTTACAATGTCAGAAAGTTCAGTTGGAGAAGTTTTTGATAGATTGTTCCAAAATAATTCAAAAAGAATAGTTGTTGCAACATTTGCATCAAATGTGCATAGAGTGCAACAAATAGTAAATTCAGCTGTAAAATATGGTAGAAAAATTGCTGTATGTGGTAGAAGTATGATAAATATGATTGAAACAGCAAGAGAACTAGGATATATAGAATCTCCTGAAAATTTATTTATCGACATTGACATGATAAAAAATTATGAAGATGATCAATTAGTTATAATTACAACAGGAAGTCAAGGAGAGACAATGTCTGCATTAACAAGAATGGCAGCAGGTGAACACAAAAAAGTTGTAATTACACCAAATGATATGGTAATTATTTCTGCAACACCAATACCAGGAAACGAAAAACTTGTATCAAATGTTATAAACGACTTAATGGAAATTGGTGCAGAGGTTGTATATAGTGCACTAGAAGATATACACGTTTCAGGTCACGCATGCCAAGAAGAACAAAAATTGATTTTAGCTTTAGCAAGACCAAAATACTTTATTCCAGTACATGGTGAATATAGACAACTAAGAGCACATGCTGAAACAGCAAAGAAAATGGGAATACCACCAGAGAATATATTCTTACTTAATAATGGTAGAGTATTAGAGCTTAATAAAAAAGAGGCAAAAATTACAACTTCTGTTCCATCAGGAAGAATACTTGTTGATGGTTTGGGAGTTGGAGATGTTGGAAACATAGTACTTCGTGACAGACAACACTTATCACAAGACGGACTTATTGTAATAGTTATGACAATGGATTCTTCAACAGGAGAAATTGTTTCAGGTCCAGATGTAGTTTCGAGAGGATTTGTATATGTTAGAGAATCTGAAAACCTTATGGAAGATGTAAAAAGAGTAATAAGGGACGAAGTAAGAATGTTTGAAGAAAATGGAATACGTGATTGGTCTACAATAAAATCTACATTAAAAGATAATTTAAGAGACTATATATTCCAAAGAACAAAACGTAACCCTATGATACTACCAATTATTATGGAAGTTTAAGCAAATGTATTAATACCAAGCGCTTTGATGCTTGGTATTAATTGCTTGTTACCCTTTTGTTACTTATACTATTGTAAAGAGCTTAGTATTTTGATATAATACATAAATAAATTAAATAAGGGAGAGATATATAATGAATTATAAAGATTTAGCAGATTTAATATTCCCAAATGCAAAGGACATCAGCTATTATGAAGAAAAATATCCAGAAAGAAATTTACCAGAGGGAGCAATAGTTACAAGATTTGCACCAAGTCCTACAGGATTTGTACATATTGGAGGATTATATCAAGCATTAGTTGCAAAATTATCTGCAAATAAAACACATGGTGTATTTTTCTTAAGAGTAGAAGATACAGATCAAAAAAGAGAAGTAGAAAATGGAGTAACAGGAATTGTAAATTCACTTCAAGATTTTGATATGGCTCCAGATGAAGGAATGATAAGCGATACAGAAGAAATTGGTAATTATGGACCATATAAACAAAGTTTAAGAAAAGACATATATGAAGCTTATGCAAAATATATGATAGAACAAGGAAAAGCATATCCATGTTTTGCAACACCAGAAGAGCTTGAAGAAATGAGAGCAAAACAAGAAGCAGCAAAGATTAGACCAGGATATTATGGTGTATGGGCTAAATACAGAAACCTACCAGTAGATGAAGCGATAGAAAAAATAAAAAATGGTGAAAAATATATAATTAGATTTAGATCACCTGGAAGAGAAGACAGAAAAATAAAACATAAAGATATTATAAAAGGAAATGTTGATTTCCCAGAGAATGATCAAGATATAGTTATAATAAAGGCAGATGGACTTCCAACATACCACTTTGCGCATGCTGTTGATGATCATTTAATGAGAACAACACATGTAATAAGAAGTGATGAATGGCTTTCATCTGTACCACTTCATTTGCAACTATTTCAAGAACTTGGATTTAAAGCACCAAAATATGCACATATTTCTCCAATTATGAAAAATGACAATGGAAATAAACGTAAATTGAGTAAAAGAAAAGATCCAGAAGCTGCAGTTTCTTATTACAAAGAAGAAGGTGTACCCGCAGAAGCTGTAAAAGAATATCTACTTAACATTGCAAATTCTTCATTTGAAAATTGGAAAAAAGCAAATCCAGATAAAAAAATAGAAGACTTTGATTTTCAATTAAACAAGATGAGTGTAAGTGGAGCATTATTTGATATGGTAAAATTACTTGATATAGGTAAAACAGTTATATCAAAGATGACAGCAGAAGAAGTATATGAAAAAGCATATACTTGGGCTAAAGAATATGACAGTGAACTTGAAGAAATGCTTAAAGCTAAAGAATATTCATTAAAGGTATTTTCAATAGAAAGAGGAAATGCAAAACCAAGAAAAGATATAAGCAAATGGAAAGAAGTAAAAAATGCAATTATTTATATGTATGATGATAAATTTAAGAAATTAGATTTAGAATATGTAGACACAAAAATCATAGATAAAAATGAAATTGCAAAAATTTTAAAATTATATCTTGAAAAATATTTTGATATAAACCATGATAAACAAACTTGGTTTGACAAGATAAAAGAGCTTGCAGAAGAAGTTGGTTATGCAAAAGAAGTAAAAATGTATAAACAAGAGCCTGAGAAATGGCCAGGACATGTTGGAGATATCAGTACAGTTATAAGAGTGGCATTAACAGGAAGAACAAACACACCTGATATGTACGAAATAATGCAGACACTTGGAGAAGAAAGAACAAAGCAAAGAATTGAAAATGCAATTAAGAAAATGGAAGAATAGTATTTTATAGGAGGTAGGACAAAATGGAATACCAAATAGGAGATATAGTACAAACAAAAAAACAACATCCATGTGGAAGCAAGCTTTGGGAGATAACAAGAGTTGGAGTAGACTTTAAACTAAAATGCTTAGGGTGTGGACACATAGTTATGATTGAAAGGCCAAAGGCTTTGAAAATGATTGTAAAGAAAATAGAAAAAGAGTAAAGAGTGGGTGCGTTTTGCCTTGCAAATATGCAATGTTCAAGTCTGATATAGTAGTGATATAAAAGGATAAAAAAGAAGGAAAATGCTTTTAGAAAGCATTTCCTTCTTTTTTTGAAAGACTTTTTAGTTTACCCAAAATTATCTTTTAGGTACGTAATGTCCACCTAAGCTAGTTGCTTCGTTTGTGAGAAGCTCAAGAAGAGCAATGTCAAAAACTGTACTTCCTACGCCAGTTACCAACACCTGCTTCAAATTCTGCTTGCAATTAAATCCCTCTTCAAAGGGATGCTGTACAAGCGAGGCCTTTGAACCTTGTGCAAATTCGAAGAATTTCTTTGCCGGAGCTTCCTCATCAAAAGAAAAAAGGTACGTAGGTTTCTTAAGTGTACTTGTGCCGTGGGACATTATGTTGTCCTCCTTATTAAATTATTTACACGAAATGTGTATGTATCTATTATATAATAGATACTATGTAAAGTCAACATAAATCGAATTTTGTCGAAAATACACTGATGGTTGTCAAAGGGGATGGAGCTTTTTTAAAACTATGGCGAAGTTTTTGAAAATTTTGGTTGTAAAAGATTTAATGTCCAAGGATAATTTGTAAAATTACAAGTAGTCCAGCACCTGGAATACCAAGAAATCCGACTAATATTGAGGTAAATAAATTAAGTCCTATGTGAAATGCAAAATTACTTCCAATCATATTTATAATAAATATTAAAATTCCACCAAAAATAGAATTTAAAATTAATTTAAAAATATTTTTTAATGGAACAATAAAAATTTTTCCAAAAATAAATAGAAAAATAATACAAGATAAAAAAGCAAGTATATTATTAATGTCCAAGTATATCACCTCTGGTAAAGTTTATGATATTACTTGGACAAATATTACTGTGTCTTGTTGTTTTTTATATGCTAGAAATTTTTTGATTTCATAGTATATAAAAATTAATATAATCGCTATTGCATTTGAACAAAGGGCGACTTTAAGTTGCTTTGCTTAAATATATTTCAGAAGCCATGTCAAGTGTTAAATTTTTGCTTTGTGCTTTTTTTATTAAATAATCAAGTTTTGTTTGATTAGCTTTTATTTGATATGAAAAATAGTCAATCAGACCTTCTTCTGCAAATTCAAAATTTTTGTGTGCTAAGTCAAGTTCTTGCTTTGTCTTTAAAATACTAACAACAAGTTCTAAATCTTTCTCATCATCAGTTTTATCTTTTATTATTTGTTCTTTTATATAATCTTCTGCCATAGTGTCTCCTTACTAATTTTTTACAATAGTATATTCCAAAAATAGAAAAATATTCTAAAATTATGATATTAAATAAAGAGTTATTCCTATGGATTCAACTATAAATAAATTAATCATATTTGAAGTAAGCAAATTACTTGTTGCTTCAACAACACCTTCTTTTTCATCTTCATGATGTTTTTGAGATTCAAAAAATGTGATTAATTCTGGAAGGCTTGTAATAACACCTAAGAGTATTCCTATAACTACTTGAGATATATTAAATGTATTACATAGCAATTCAAGGACATTGCTTAATTGTTCACCAATAAAATAAAGTACAATACTTGTAATGACTAATAGTAAAAAATTAAGTATGACTTTAAAGGTACTTTTATCGGAAGAATTTTCTTTTTCTTCAACTTTAGTATCGTTTTTTTTCATGTATAGTTTATGAGCATTATGACTTAACCTATAAAACAAAACAAATAGAAATATAAATATTGGAACTAAAATAAAATTATGTTCTATATCAAAAATTGTAATAAAAATAGGAATTAATATTGTTATAAGTACAAGGAATAAGTCAACTTTAATAGCTGTATTTTTTACAACATTTTGATTTTTATTTAAAAATACAGATGCACTATATTGCAGAGCATTTATGATATTAGAACTTATAATGTTATACGTACTCGTTTCAATTAGTCCTGTAAATGCAGAAAAAGATACAGTAAGAAGTTCAGGGATAGATGTTGCAATTCCTGCAATATATCCGATTGTTTTAGGTTTTAAATTAAGCTGTGAGCTAATATTTCTTAAAATTTTTACAAGAGCATATTTGGCAATTAAAACAATTAAAATAGAATAAACTATAAATTTTATAAATTCAAAAAACAAAGTGGTTCACCTCATAAAGAGTATTGCCAAATGAAAATATAAATATGCGTTTCATTAAAATATTATATTGATTATGATATTAGCAATTTTTACTCAAGTATCGGTATTGATTTTAAAATCCATTAATGATATAATTGTACCATATTTTAGGTACAAGCTATGGAGGGAAAAATATGATAGACATTAAATTTTTAAGAGAAAATCCAGATGTTGTAAAACAAAACATCAAAAATAAATTTCAAGACCAAAAGTTACATTTAGTTGATGAAGTTATTGAACTTGATAAAAAATATAGAGAGGTAAAACAAAACGGAGATGAACTTCGTTCTCAAAGAAAAACACTAAGCGAGCAAGTTGGACAATTGATGAGAGAAGGAAAAAAAGAAGAAGCAGAAAATATAAAAGAGCAAGTTAAAAAAATAAATGAAAAACTTGTAGAAAATGAAGAACAAGAAGAAAAATATTCTGCAGACATAAAAGAAAGAATGATGAAAATTCCAAATATTATGGATAAATCTGTACCAATTGGAAAAGATGATTCTGAAAATGTGGAGGTTCAAAGATTTGGAGAACCAGTAGTTCCAGAATATGAAATTCCATATCATGCAGATATTATAGATAGAGTAAATGGAATGGATAAAGAATCAGCAGGACGTACAAGTGGTGTAGGTTTCTATTATCTAATTGGAGATATTGCAAGATTACATGAAGCAATGCTTGCATATGCAAGAGATTATATGATAAATAATGGATTTACATATGCTATCCCACCATTTATGATTAGAAGTGATGTTGTAACAGGTGTTATGAGCTTTGAAGAAATGGATGCCATGATGTATAAAATTGAAGGAGAAGATTTATATTTAATTGGTACATCAGAGCACTCTATGATTGGAAGATTTAAAGATCAAATATTAAAGAAAAATGAGCTTCCAATTACAATGACATCATATTCTCCATGCTTTAGAAAAGAGATAGGTTCACACGGACTAGAAGAGAGAGGACTATATCGTGTTCATCAATTCGAAAAACAAGAAATGATTGTTTTATGTGAGCCAGAAGATTCTATGACATGGTATAACAAAATGTGGAAATTAAGTGTAGATTTGTTTAGAAGTTTCAATGTTCCAGTAAGACAACTTGATTGTTGTTCAGGAGATTTAGCAGATTTAAAAGTTAAATCTTGTGATATAGAGGCATGGAGCCCAAGACAAAAGAAATATTTTGAGGTATGTAGTTGTTCTACACTTGGAGATGCACAAGCTAGAAGACTTGGAATTCGTGTAAAAGGTGAAAAAGGAAATTATTATCCTCACACATTAAATAATACTGTTGTTGCAACACCAAGAGGACTAATAGCAGTAATAGAAAATAATTATAACGAAGATGGAAGCATAACAGTTCCAGAAGTTCTTCGTCCATATATGGGCGGAACAGAAAAAATAGTTCCAAAAAAATAAATATTAAACTAGTAATGCACACTCTGATTTGTTTTAGTTAGAGTGTGTATTTGTAATAAAGATAAGATATATAATGAAAGGAAAATATAAATATGATTATAAAAAATGCTGAATTTAAAATATCTGCAGTAAGTCCAAAACAATATCCTGAAGATGATATGCCAGAAATAGTTTTGGTAGGTAAATCAAATGTAGGTAAATCTTCATTTATAAATACAATGCTTAATAGAAAAAAACTTGCAAGAACAAGTAGTGAGCCGGGAAAAACAAGACAAATCAATTTTTATGATGTAAATCATGATTTTTATTTTGTAGATTTACCTGGATATGGATATAGTAAAATGTCAAAACAAGAACAAGCAAAGGTTGGTACATTTATAGAGGAATATTTATCAAAAAGTAAAAAGATTTCGCTTATAATATTTTTGATAGATATAAGACATGATCCTACTGCAAATGATAGATTAATGTATGATTATGTTGTTCGTACAGGAAAACCATGTTTAATAATTGTAAATAAAGCAGACAAAATTGCTGTAACAAAAGTAAATGATGCAGTTGCAGAATTGCAGGATAGTCTAAATCCATTGCATGACTTTACATTTATTCCATTTTCTGCTGAAAGAAGAATTTATACAGAAGATGCATGGAAAGAAATAGAAAAATTTTTAAATGAGTCAGAATAATAGAAAAATATTCTAAGGGAAAGCATGAAATGAAAGAAAATATAGAAAGATATAATCCAAATATTGAAGAAGGATTATCAAATATTCAAGTTGAGAAAAGAAAAAAAGAAGGACTTGTTAATTTTGATACAACTTCTCCAACTAAAAGCATAAAGTCAATAATTATAAGCAATTTTTTTACAATATTTAATCTTATGAATTTACTACTTGCTTTAGCAGTTTTTGCAGTTGGCGAATATAAAAATATGCTATTTATAGGTCTTGTTGTTATAAATACTGCAATAAGTACATTTCAAGAGATACATTCAAAAAGAGTAATAGACAAGCTTTCTTTAATTTCAAATACAAAAGTAAACTGCATTAGAAATGGAAAAAAAGAAAAAATTGATATAAATGAAATCGTACTTGATGATATATTAGAATTTGAAACAGGAAATCAAATTATAACAGATTGTAAAATAATAAAGGGAGAAATTGAGGTAGACGAATCTTTTATCACAGGTGAATCAAATGCAATTACTAAAAAAGAAGGAGATATTATTTTATCTGGAAGCTTTGTAATAAGTGGTAAATGTAGAGCTCAGGTAGAACATATCGGAGAAGATAACTTTACTTCAAAAATTTCAAAACAAACAAGATATGTGAAAAAAGTAAATTCAGAAATAATGAATTCACTAAATAAGATAATCAAAACAGTGTCAATTATAATTATACCTGTTGGAACTTTATTATTTTTAAACCAATATAACCTTGATGGAGGAATATTAAAAGATGCTGTAATACATACTGTTGCTGCAATAATTGGAATGATTCCAGAAGGGCTTATACTTCTTACAAGTACGGTGCTTGCAGTTAGTGTAATAAGGCTTTCAAAAAGTAATGTACTTGTTCAAGAATTATTTTGTATAGAAACTCTTGCACGTGTTGATACATTGTGTTTGGATAAAACAGGAACAATAACACAAGGTAAAATGGAAGTAAATGATATTGTTTTAGTAAATGCAAAAAAAGATGAAATGCAAATTATTCTTAAACAAATTGGAAAGGCTTCAGAGGATAGTAATGCAACAATTGAAGCTATAAGAGAAAAATTTATTGATATCAATGAAGCAAAAAAATGGGAGGCTAAACAAAAAATTGCTTTTTCTTCAAGCAAGAAGTGGTCAGGAATTAGCTTTAAAGAACATGGAACATATGTGATAGGAGCACCTGAATTTGTATTAAAAGAAAAGATAAATGATTACAAAAATATAATAGAAAAATATTCAAAAGACTATAGAATGATAGTTTTGGTTCATTCAAATAATGATTTTGAAGAAAAAGAACTTCCACAAGATATTGAAGTTTTAGGTTTTGTACTTATAACTGATAAATTAAGAGAAAATGCAAAAGAAACGATAGAATACTTTAAAAAACAAGGTGTTGATATAAGGATAATATCAGGAGATAATCCTGCCACAGTATCAAAGATTGCTAAAAAAGCTGGAGTAGAAGGCTTCGAAAATTATATAGATTGTACAACAATAAAAAGTGAAGAAGAATTAGAAAAGGCAGTAGAAAAATATAAAATATTTGGAAGGGTTACTCCAGAGCAAAAAAAACAAATTGTGCAAGCATTAAAGAAACAAGGACATACTGTTGCAATGACAGGTGATGGAGTAAATGATATTATTGCGTTAAAAGAAGCGGATTGTAGTATTGCAATTGCATCAGGTTCAGATGCTGCAAGAAATGTATCACAACTTGTACTTCTTGATTCGAACTTTGCATCAATGCCAAAAATAGTAGCAGAAGGAAGACGTACAATCAACAACCTGGAAAGGTCTGCATCATTGTTTTTATCAAAAACAATATATTCAACAATTCTTGCAATATTGTTTGTATTTGTAAAAGCAGAATATCCATTTATGCCAATACAACTAAGTTTAATCTCACTTGTATGTATAGGAATTCCATCATTTATTCTAGCATTAGAGCCAAACAAAGAAAGAGTAAAGGGCAAATTTATAGGAAATGTTATAAGCAAATCAATTCCTACAGCATTAACTGTTATACTAAATATAGTTATTGTTTTAATATTAAATATATTTTTAAAATTACCATCACAAATATATTCTACAATATGTGTTATACTTACAGTGCTTACTGGTTTTATGCTAATTATAAAAATATCAAGACCATTTAATATTTTAAGAGGAATTTTGCTTCCAACACTTGTAGCAATTTTTGCTGGTTGTTGTTTAATATTTAAAAATTGGTTTTGTGTTGAACTTACAAAAGAATATGTAGGTTTAATGATATTGCTTTCTGGAATAGCTGTATGTAATTTTATAATATCAAATACGGTATCAAGTAAATTGTTAAATAAGATAAGAAAGAAAAATGAAATAAAGATAAGCATTTAGATTAGGGGCGATTTTATGGAATTTGACAAAGAAAGAAATAATGACAAGGAATATGTGTTAGAACAAGTAAGGAAGCAAGGAAGTTTGCTAGATCTTGCAAGTGATGAATTAAAAGACGATAAAGAAGTTGTTATGACAGCAATTGAGCAAGATGGAAATGTTTTAGAATTTGCAAGTAAAAGGCTAAAAGATGACAAAGAAGTTGTACTTGCATCAGTTCAAAAAGTTGGATGGACAATGTGCTATGCAAGTGATAGGCTTAGAGCAGATAAAGAACTTATGCTTATAGCAGTTAGAATAAATGGCCAAGAACTTTATTATGCATCACCAGATTTACGAGACGATAAGGATACAGTACTAGAAGCGGTTACAAACAAAGGACTTATTGTAAAATATGCAAGTAAGAGACTTAGAGCAGATAAAGAAATAATGCTTGCTGCAATTAAAAGTGATAAAAGAGCAAAAGAATATTTCTCTGACCAAACATTGCTTGAAGATGAGGATATTAAACAAGCATTAGAGGGATAAGAAAAGTGGCTTCGTAATAGGTGTATTTTTACTTTACAAAAATGTACGGAAAAAGGAAATTTAATTTACTGTAAACAAAAAAATAATAACCTTGCTATTAGAATAGTATGGTTATTATTTTGCCATTTTTTGATATAAATCCTTCATCTGATAGAGTTTTTAGCTCTCGCATCATAGCACTTCTATCTACACTCAAGTAATCTGCAAGATTTGTCAAAGAAAAAGGAAGAGTAATTGTTTTATTAAAACCTTTACCTGATAAAAGAGTAAAGTAGCTAAGTAGTTTTTCTCTAATTGTTCTTTTAGATAAGATTTCTATTCTTTTATTTTGTTGAATGGTTCTTTGCAAAGTAAGTTCAAATAAATTTGATATTAAGGTTGTGTGAAATTTACAGTTTGTTCTACATTTTGTGTTAATATTATCATATGAAAATATTAAAATTTCGCACTTATCAGTTGCTTCAACAAATAATTCATTATTAATACTAACAGGATAAAAAGCTTCTCCAAATACATCATTTTCGTAAAAACGTTCTATAATATCTCTATTTCCATTTAAATCATATCTGATTAAATCAGCTTTTCCATTAAGAAGTATGCAAATTTGTTTTCTTTTTTCCATGTATGTTGTAATAATCTGACCTTTTGGAAAAGCTTTTTTTTGCATTTTTATACAATTATCGCAAATGTCTTTTACAAGTTCTGATATTTCCATATTGTTTGCTCCTAAAATTTATGTAAATATTATATATCATGAAAATTTATATTTCAATAGAAACAAAAAAATAGTTGCAAATGCAACTAAAAAAGAAATTAATCTGATATATAATTATCTAAAAACACAGGAGGAAAAAATAAAGTGAAAGTTATAAAAAGAGATGGAAGAGCAGTTGATTATGATAAAAGCAAAATTATGACTGCAATAGAAAAAGCAAATCAAGAAGTTCAAATAAAGCAAAGAGCATCAAAAGATGAGATAAAAGAAATAACAGAGTACATAGAATCACTTGGTAAAAAAAGGATGCTTGTTGAAGATATACAAGACATTATAGAAGAAAAACTAATGGAACTTGACAAATATGAACTTGCAAAAAAATATATTGTATACAGATATACAAGGGCATTGGTCAGAAAGTCAAATACAACAGATGAATCAATTTTAGGCCTTATAAGAAACCAAAACTTAGATTTATCAGAAAAAACATCTGGAAGAAGGACGATACTTGCATCAACACAAAGAGATTTTATAGCTGGAGAGGTATCAAAGGATTTAACAAAAAGATTATTGCTTCCAGAGAAAATTTCAAAAGCCCATAGTGAAGGAACAATATATTTTCATGATGCACAATATTTTGTTCAACCGATATTTAACAGCTGTCTTGTTAATATTGGGGATATGCTTGATAATGGAACAGTTATGAGTGGAAATTTGATGGAAAGTCCAAAAACATTTCAAGTTGCATGTATATTAACTGCACAAATTATATCTGTAATTGCTTCAAACCAATATGGAGGGCAATCAGTTGATTTAAGCCATTTAGGTAAATATTTAAGAAAAAGTTATAATAAATTAAAAGAAGAATTACAAAATAAATATAAAGAAATAATGTCACAAGATTTAATAGAAGATTTAATAAAAAATATGCTTAAAACAGAGTTAAGACAGGGAATACAAACTATTCAATATCAAATAAATACGCTTATGACATTAAATACACAAGCACCTGTTGTTACATTATTTTTAAACTTAAAAAAAGACGACGAATACATAGAAGAAAATGCAATGATTATTGAAGAAGTATTAAAGCAAAGATATCAAGGTGTAAAGAATGAAAATGGAGAGTATATTAGTCCTAAATATCCAAAATTAATATATGTTTTAGATGAACATAATTGTTTAAAAGGGGGAAAATACGATTACCTTACAAAACTTGCAATAAAATGTAGTCAAAAAAGAACATATCCTGAATATATATCAGCAAAGAAAATGAGGGAATATTATCAAAAAAATGTATTTTGCCCTATAGGAAACAAAGGATTTTTAAGTCTATTTAAAGATAAAGATGGGAAATACAAGTTTGAAGGAAGATTTAACCAAGGTGTTGTAAGTATAAACTTGCCACAAATTGCAATAATATCTGATGGAGATGAAAAAACATTTTGGAATTTGCTTGATGAAAAATTGGAAATTTGCAAGGAAGCTTTAATGTGTAGACATTTTGCTTTAATTGGAACTTTATCGGATATAAGTCCAACTCATTGGAAATATGGAGCAATTGCTAGATTTGAAAAAGAGGAAAAAATTGATAAACTTTTATATGATGGCTATTCTACCCTTTCACTTGGATATGTAGGTATAAATGAAATGACAAAAATAATGAAAGGAGAAAATCATTTTCAAAATGAAGCACATGATTTTGCAATAAAAGTAATGAAACATTTAAATGAAGCAATTGAAAATTGGTCTGATGAAACCAATATTAGTTTTGTACTTTGCGAGTCACCTGATGAAAAAGTTTGCTATAAATTTGCTCAAATTGATAGACAAAGATTTGGAACTATAAAAGGAATAAATGATAAAGAAAAATATACAAACGCATATCATTTAGAAGAAAATAACGATATAGATATATTTCAAAAATTATCTTTAGAAGATGAATTTCAAAAACTATCTTTAGGAGGAGGGATGTCTGAGATAAAGATTAAGGAAGATGAAGATATAGCTCACATTGAAAATATAATAAGATTTATTTATGATAATGTTACATATGCAAGGATAGACAATTAGGATACATATTTTTTATAAAATAGAATATTACTTAAATGAGGGATAAGCATGAATGAATTTTCTGATATAGTTATTTTATGTGTTGGAACAGATAAGTTAATAGGAGATTTAGTTGGGCCAATTGCAGGACAAAAGCTAAAAAGGCTGTTTAAGGATTTTGAAAAAATAACAGTGTATGGAGATATTAAAAAAACTGTAAATACAACAAATTTAAATGCAATTATATCTGAAATAATTGCAAATTATGATCAACCATTTATAATAACAATAGATTCTGCTCTTGGACCAAGGGAAAAAGTAGAAACGGTATGGGTAAGCACAGGAAATATGAATCCTGGGAGTGCATTAAAAAAACAAGAAAGTTGCAGGTCAAATGTTAATTTTAAAGCTGTAGTTGGAGAAAATTTGCAAAATACTATTTTGAATTTTAATGTACTTAATTCTATTGAAAGAAATGTTGTTCAAAGACTTGCAAATGAAATAACATATCATGTATATAAAATGTGTATAAATCTAATATAATTGGTCAAAATCTACTTAATATACTAGAAAATTTCTCATTTTCTAGTATGTTAAATAGATTTTGGAGGTGCAAAATGAAAAATAACTATTTGCAAAATATGATTGTACTTAAAAATTTACCATCAAATTTAGTAGAAGAAGCAATAGTTGTATTAAAACAAAATAAAAAAGCAAAAAAATATCAATATATAGATGAAAAAGCAAAGACAATTGAAGCTAGAGAAAAAGATGATAATTATATAGTAAAAGAAGCGGAAAATGTAATAAATAACTATATTACAAAACTTGAAATGAAATCTCCTAAATGGAAAAATAATATGAAAAAATTGGAGAAAAGATATAAAATATCTTTGATACTAAATGGTTTGCTGTTAATAGGAATGACATGCACAGTTATAATTGGCTTAATATAATTAAATATGAGAATAAAAACATTTCTTCTTACATATAAATGTAAAAACAACTAAGGAAGAGGTGTTTTTATTTTGGAAAGAAGTATAAGTCAAGAAGAAAGATTAAGAAGAGCAGAAGAAATTTATCAAAGAAGAAGAATGAATGGAAGCAGGCGGTGTAAGAGTTGCAAGCAGTAGTGTAAATAATACAAAAGTAAGGTTATCTTTGCTAAAAAAAATGGCAATGCAACTTGCAATTTGTTCAGTAATTTATATTATATTTTACTTAATAAAAAATACAAATTATATATTTTCAGATGACGTAATAAGTAAAACTAAAGAGTTACTCTCATATGATATCAATTTTCAAAATGTATATGAGCAAGTAAGTACATTTGTGGAAAATAACAAAGATAAATTCAAGCTTCTGGAGGTTATACGAAAAAACGGACAAGAAGGAGAAAATGGGATAAATAATGAGCAAGCAAATAAAGAGAATATAGTAGAAAATACTCAAACAGAAAATACTATTTTAAATGAAGTAAATGGTGGAATTGGTGGTGCGGGAGAAAATGAAGTAATAGAAGAAAAAACAGATGACAAATCAAAGAAAAGCCAAATGGAACTTGATGCAGAATATATAAAAAAGAAAGCAAGTTTTAAAATACCACTAAAGGGAAGTATAACATCTAAATACGGTTCAAGAGAAAAAACAGATATAGTATCTTCATATCATTATGGAATAGATATAGGGGCAAATAATGGAACTGCTATATATGCTTCTATGGCAGGTACTGTAACAACTGTTTCATTAGTTGGAGATTATCGGAAAACATGTGGAAATTACAAATGGGGACATAATGACAAGGTATGCTCATTGTAGCAAAATTGTCGTAAAAAATGGAGCAAAAATCAAGCAAGGGCAAAAAATAGCCGAAGTAGGTTCAACTGGAAATTCGACTGGACCGCACTTGCATTTTGAAATATGGAGAGATAAAAGAACGGTTAACCCAGAGTATATATTAAAATTTTAAAACGAAGGGAGAAAAGGGGTACAAACCTCTTTAGTAAAATATGAGTATAAAGATAGATTTAATGATTGCCTTTTTTATAATACTTTTTTGCCTAACATCTCAAATTGAGATATATTTAATACTTTTACTTTTTGCAGTCATTCATGAAATAGGACATTTAATTGCTGGAATTTTTCTTGGATTTAAGCCAAAAGAAATTCAAATAAATATAGCAGGAGTTAGAGTAGAATTTAAGCCCAAAATTGAAGAATACAATAAAAGAATTTTAAAAGGAAGTAGTCTTTCTTTAAAAAGAGCAATTATAGCGATGGCAGGGCCTATAACAAATTTTTTAATAATTGCAATAATGCAGATTATATCAATAATAAATCCAAAGTTTGTGATATCAAGTATCGGAATAAATATGATTTATGCAAATTTTTTAATAGGAATATTCAATTTGATACCGATATATCCACTTGACGGAGGAAGAATTTTAAAGGAATTTTTATACATATTTAAAGGATTGAAAAAATCTTACATATATACATATAAAATATCAAAAATTACAATAATTGTTTTGACAGCAATTTCAAGTATAGCAATATTGTATTTGAGAAATTTTGCTGTAGTAATTATACTTATATATTTGTGGGCGTTAGTTTTTATCGAAAGAAGTAGATACAAAAGAAAAATGATGATATATGGGAATTAAAAGTTATGAAAATATGTTGCATTTCATGAAATATATTGATATAGTAAACACGCAAAGAAGTACAAAGGAGAATATAAATAGAATGTTTAAAACAGATCTATATAATAAACTAATGAAAGAAAATAATAATGGTATTACATTAATTGCACTTGTTATAACAATTGTTGTTTTAATTATTTTGGCAAGTATTACTATAAATGTATTAATTGGAAAAAATGGAATAATTGAAAGAGGAAAACGAGCTAAAGAATTGACTGTTATATCTCAATATAAAGAACAAATAGAAATGATAAAAATAGAGGCAAAGTTTAAATATAAAAGTATGGAAATTACACTGGAAAATTTAAAAAATGAATTTGAAAGTGACAGTCAAAAATATTGGGTAAATATTGTTGAGCAAGTGGTAGATAGTGGGATAGAAAAAATAAAATTAACTACAAGAGATGGATATGTATTTTATATAACAGAAAATACAACAGAATATAGAGGGAAAGGACAAGTTGCAGAAATAATAACTGCAGAGGAGATATCATATACACCACAAGATAATACTTGGAAAGTAGATAATGTAAAGCAAGCTTTAGATTATTTATTTAATAACTAGAACAAAAGAAAGGGAGAACAAAATGAAATTTATAAATAGAAATATCAAAAAAATAATAAGTTTAATAATTATTATTGTAATGACGAGTGGAATAAGCGTGTTTGCTGCATATAAATATTTTGCAAATGAAGTAAAATATACAAATGATAAAAGTGTTGCACAAGCATTAGATGAGTTATATGCTAACAAAAATAACACAGAAGAATTAAATGCATTAAAGAGCCTGCTTAGTAAAACAAATGCAACTGAAGCTGATATTGTAAATGGAAAAGTAGCATATAGTAATGGAAATTTAATTAATGGTAAGTTAAACTTGGAAAAAAATTGGACATTGGTAATATCATATAAAATTTATTTGGGATGGAATGGAAATACTGGGTATGGATATAAAACAGGGAAAACAACTATAAAAAATAAAGATGGTGTCAGAACCATAGTAAATGATGGAGGCTCAATAATAAGTCCAACAGCGCAATGGAATGGAAATTATTATATAAATGCAAATATTTCAGATGTTGTAATTGAATCATTTACAATAGATGAATAAAAATAAATATGTGTAACACAAAATTTTTCTATTTTCCTTGCAAATGAAGGAAAAACGTGGTAAAATAGTAACGTTAGAAATAGCGTTACTATTTTTTAGATAAAAATAGTTTCCTTACCTATATAAAAAATATAGGTTATATATCCACAAGGAGGTGAAAAAATAATGAATAAGTACGAGAGTGTTATCATTATTAATCCAAATTCTAGCGAGGAAATCATAAAAGGTTTAATCGAGAGATTTACAGCATTGATTAATAATGATGGTAAAGTTGAAAAAGTTGATGAAGTAGGTAAAAAGAAATTAGCTTACGAAATCGCTAAGAACAAAGAAGGATACTATGTTGTATTTGACTTTGAAGCAAACCCAAGTCTAATCAAAGAATTAGAGAGAAATTATAGAATTACAGATGAAGTTATCAAATTTATCGTAATAAAAAAATAATTTTAGGGGGCCTTTTTAATATAGAAAGGATGGTAGTTTAAATATGAACAAAGTAATTCTAATGGGAAGATTAACAAGAGATCCAGAGGTAAGATATACTCAAACAAGCAATACATTAGTTGCTTCATTTTCTTTGGCTGTTAATAGAAGATTTGTAAGACAAGGAGAAGAAAGACAAGCAGATTTTATTAATATTGTTGCTTGGGGAAAACTGGGAGAATTTTGTAGCAAATATTTCAAAAAAGGACAACAAGTTGGAATTGTAGGAAGAATTCAAACAAGAACATGGGATGATGACCAAGGTCAAAAACACTATGTAACAGAAGTTGTTGCTGAAGAAGCATATTTTGCAGAAGGAAGAAGAGATGGAGAATCAAGTGGAAACTTTGATGCTACATTTGGTGCAATGCCATCTGCAAACACACAAAATTCTGACTTTGAAATATCTTCAGGAGATGATTTACCATTCTAAAATGGTAAAAGAGATATACATGTATTCAAGAAAGGGGGAAAACGATAATGGCAGATAATAAGAAAAATAAAAGAAATAATAGAAACAATAATCAAGATGATTATAATCCAAAATTCAGAAAAATGAGAAAAAAAGTTTGCCCATTATGTGCAGACAAGAATCTTGTTTTAGATTATAAAAATGCTGATCAATTAAGAAAATTCATTAATGATAAAGGAAAAATACTTCCAAGAAGAGCAACAGGTGCTTGTGCAAAACATCAAAGAGATATTACTTTAACAGTAAAAAGAGCAAGACAAATTGCTATACTTCCATACACAGCTGAATAGTAATGAATTTTAATAAAAAGAACTCAAATTATTAGACAAATTAGTTTAATAATTTGAGTTCTTTTGTGCTAAAAATATGCTATAATTTTCTTTTATGCTATGATTAAAATTTATACAAACTGCTAATAATGTTCATATAATAAATTACAGGGAGTGGTATAAATGAAACTAGGGATAGCTTTGTCCGGTGGTGGAATTAGAGGAATAGCACATGCGGGAGTATTGCAAGCATTAAAAAATAATGGAATAAATGTTGATGTGATTGGTGGTACAAGTGCAGGTAGTATGGTTGCAAGTTTGTATGCTATGGGGTATTCTCCTGAAGAAATATATATGCTTTTCAGAAAAAATGCAAGAAAAATAATTGGAAGCAACACTTTTCCAATTATATCTGGAATAAAAACTTTTATTGGAAGAAAGGAAAAAACAATAAAAGGCTTTAGAAATGGAAAAAATATAGAGGAACTATATGATAATATTGCAAAACAAAAAGGTGTAGATAATATAAAACAAATTAAGATGCCACTTGTAATTCCATCGGTTGATATTATGGAATCAAAGGAATACATTTTTACAAATAAAATACCACAAAAAAGAAATGAATCTATAGAATATATAAATGATATAAGCATAGGAAAAGCAGTGAGGGCAAGCAGTAGCTTTCCAGCTGTTTTTGATTTGTGCAGTGTTCAAAAGCATGCATTTATGGATGGAGGAGCTCTTGATAATGTTCCTGTTGAGGAAGTAAAAAGACAAGGTGCTGATAAAGTTATTGCTGTAAAATTTGACAGTGATGAGATAAACGAGGATAGTAATGTTATGGATATTGTTATGAAAACAATTGATATAATGGGAAGCAAAATTGCAGAGTCGAATTTAGAAAAAAGTGATTATATTTTAAATGTTAAAACAGATAAAACAGGACTTTTAGAAATGGAAAATTTAGATAAATGTTTTGAGTATGGATATAATGCTGTGATAGAGAATTTGGAAGAAATAAAACAAATTTTGAAATAGCTTGAAAATAAAGGCAAAAAATGGTATCATTATATATGTACAAATGGGAGGAAATGAGATTTGAAAAAATATATAAAATATATCGTAATAGCTATTATGGTACTTAGCATAATGGCTGGAATTATTGTAGCATATACAAGAAAAAACAAAGAGATTAAAGAAGATGATAATTTTAAAATTGTAACATCTTTTTATCCTATATATGTTATGACAGCAAATATTGTAGATGGTGCTAAAAATGTTACACTTGATAATATGACAGAAGCAAATACTGGATGTGTTCATAATTATACATTAACAACATCTGATATGAAAAAGATAGAAAAAGCAAATGTATTTATAGAAAATGGATTAGGACTTGAAGATAGTTTTAATAAAATAGTTGAGAGCAAGCCGAATCTTGAAATAATTGATTCAAGTAGTCAAATGAGTGATTTAATAGAAGATGAGGGCGAAGATGAAACAAATCCTCATATATGGACAAGCATATCAAAAAATATTCAGCAGGTAAAGAATATAACAAATGCTTTAAAAGAAAAAAATCCGGAAAATGCTGATATCTATGAAAAAAATTGTAATAAATATGTTGAAAAATTAGAAAATCTAAAAAAAGAATATGAAGAGGAATTGGACTTAAAAGGAGAAAAAGCAGTAACATTAAATGAAAATTTTGCATATTTTGCAAAGGAAATTGGACTCAATTTAAAACTAATACATACATCACATGAAGAAACAGCTCTTTCAGGAGAAACTCTAAAGAATGTAATTGATGAGATGAAATCCTCAAATGGAAAAATAATTTTAGTTGATATTGATGAAGATACAAGAACAGCTAAGACAATTTCAAAAGAAACAGGGGCAAATATTTTTGTACTTGATTCTGCTACAACAGGTAGTTTAGACAAAGATGCGTATATAAATGCAATGAAACAAAATTTAGAAATATTAAAAGCAAAATAAAAGAAAGGAAACAGTAATATATGGAAAAAGTATGTGGACTTCACTGCACAAAAATTAACAACATAGGCGTAAAGTTTGGAAAAGATGTAATATTAAAAAATGTAAATATTCATGTTCATTGTGGTGAACTTGCAGTTATTATAGGTCGAAATGGCGCAGGTAAGAGTACACTTTTAAAAGCAATACTTGGAGAAATTCCACACACTGGGAAAATTACTTTTGTAGATAAAAAAGATAATTTAACGAAAAGAATAAAAATAGGTTATGTGCCTCAAAGTATAAATATAGAAAGACATATGCCTACAACTGTGTATGATATGTTTGCTTCATGTATTTGCCATGTACCAGTTTGGCTAAAAAAAGATAAAAAGATAGAAAAAGAAATAATAGAACATTTAAGAAAATTTGGAGCAGAAAAATTAATTGATAAAAGTATAGGGGATTTATCTGGTGGAGAGCTTCAACGTGTATTAATTAGTATTGCGACAAAGCCAATTCCCAATTTACTTATTTTAGATGAACCAGTTTCTGGAATAGATGAAAATGGAACGAGAGAATTTTATGAGACAATTAGCAGACTTAAGAGTGAGTACGACATGTCAATTATAATGGTTTCACATGATTTAGAACTTGCAAGACAGTATGCTGATAAAATTATATTACTTGATAAAGAGGTAATAAAAGAAGGAGAACCAGAGCAAGTATTTAATAGCTTAGAATTTAAAAATAGATTTGGTCAATTACAAAAATAAATTGGAGGAAAAGATGGAATTAATAGGTAGCATTTTACAGAAAGTAATACCATTTGAATTTATAAGTTATCCATTTATGCAAAATGCATTAGTTGCTATACTTCTTATAACACCTGCGTTTGCGATACTTGGTACAATGATAGTTAATAATAAGATGGCGTTTTTTTCAGATGCGCTAGGTCATTCTGCATTAACAGGAATTGCAATTGGAATGGTACTTGGAATAACAAATATAAATATTGGAATGATAATATTTGCAATAATATTTGCACTTTTATTAAATTATGTTAAAAACAAAACAACATATGGAGCAGATACAATTATAAGTGTATTTTCGTCAATTGCAATTGCTTTAGGACTTGCAATACTTGCACAAAGTGGTAATTTTAACAAATATTCAAGTTATTTAGTTGGAGATATTTTAAGTATTTCAAATTCTGAAATTTTATATGCTTTTATTGCAACAATAGCAGTTATAGCATTTTGGTATTTTACATTTAACAAATTAAATGTAATTAGTATAAATAGTACACTTGCAAAAAGTAAAGGAATAAATGTAAAAAAAATAGACAATATTTTTGTTGTACTTATTGCAATAATGGTAATGATTTCAATAAGATGGGTAGGAATTTTATTAATAAATTCATTACTTATATTACCTGCAGCATCAAGTAGAAATATTACAAAAAATATGAGAACATATCATTTGTTTGCAATAATAATTTCAATGTTTTCTGGAATAGCAGGACTAATAATTTCATATTACTTTAATATAGGCGCAGGACCTATGATAGTACTAATATCAGGAACAATTTACTTTGTAACATTACTTGCAAAGAGAAAATAGGAGGAAGCTATGGAAAAAAAGAGAATTTTAACAGGTGATAGACCTACGGGAAGATTACATATAGGACATTATTTTGGTTCATTGAAGAAAAGAGTGGAGATGCAAAACTCTGGAGAATATGATCCATACATATTGATTGCTGATGTACAAGCATTAACAGATAATTTTAATAATCCAGAAAAAGTTAGAAAAAATGTAAGAGAAGTAATGCTAGATTATTTGTCAGTTGGGATTGATCCAGAAAAAACTACAATATATATACAATCTATGGTACCAGAAACAGCAGAACTTACAGTGTTTTATTCAAATCTTGTAACAATTGCACGTCTTCAAAGAAACCCAACAGTAAAAACAGAAATAGCTCAAAAGAAAGAGTTATTTGGAGAAAGTGTTACATATGGATTTTTAGGTTATCCAGTAAGCCAGGCAGCAGATATAACAGCATTTGAAGGGGAACTTATACCAGTTGGAGAAGACCAAGAGCCACTAATAGAACAGTGTAGAGAAATTGTTAGAAAATTTAATAGCATTTATGGAGATACTCTAATTGAACCACAAGCAGTTTTATCAAAAGAAGGCAGAATTAAAGGGCTTGATGGAAATGAAAAAATGGGAAAATCTCTAGGCAATGCAATTTATTTATCAGATACACCAGAAGAGATAACAAAAAAAGTTATGGGAGCGGTAACAGATCCAAACAGAATTAGAAAAGATGACTTAGGAAATCCTGATATATGTATGGTTGCATATTATCATAATTTATTTACAGACAAAGAAGAATATGATAACATATGCAAAGAATGTAGAGCAGGAAAACGTGGATGTGTAGCATGCAAAAAAGAACTTGCAAATAACATCATAAATTACTTAGCACCAATAAGAGAAAAAAGAAAATATTATGAAGAAAGACCTGAACTTGTAGATAAACTTTTAATGGAAGGAACAGAAAAAGCAAGAAAAGTCGCAAAAGAAACAATGAAAAAAGTTAAAAAAGCAATGAAATTAGATTATTTTGAAGGAGAGTAAAATGTTTACAGACTATGTAAAAATATATGCAAAAGCTGGAGATGGTGGTAATGGAGCCATTTCATTTAGAAGAGAAAAATATGTTGCAGCAGGTGGACCAGATGGTGGAGATGGAGGCAAAGGCGGAGATGTATATTTTGAAGTTGATCCTAACTCAAACACTTTAATAGATTTTAGATATAAGAAAAAATTTAAAGCACAAAATGGTAACAATGGGGAAGGAAGCAACAAATATGGAAAAGGTGGAGAAGACCTTACTATAAAAGTTCCAATTGGTACAGTTATAAAAGATGCTACAACAAATGAAGTTTTAGCAGATTTATCACAAGAAGGTCAAAGAGAACTTGTACTTAAAGGCGGAAGAGGGGGAAAAGGAAATACTCATTTTGCTACCTCTACAAGACAGGCTCCACGTTTCTCACAAGATGGAGAAAATGGAGAAGAAAAAGAATTGATACTTGAACTAAAACTTCTTGCTGATGTAGGATTGATAGGCTTTCCAAATGTAGGTAAATCAACATTTTTAGGAAGGACAACTTCTGCAACACCAAAGATTGCAGATTATCACTTTACTACACTTGAACCAAACCTTGGAGTTGTTAAAACAGACTACGGAGAAAGCTTTGTTATTGCAGATATTCCAGGAATTATAGAAGGAGCAAGCGAAGGAGTTGGACTTGGACTTCAATTTTTAAGACATATTGAAAGAACAAGATTATTACTTCATATTATTGATGTTTCTGGAAGCGAAGGAAGAGATCCTGTAGATGATTTTAATAAAATTAATGCAGAACTTCAAAAATATAGTAAAAAATTAAGCAAGAGAAAGCAAATAATTGTTGCAAATAAAATTGATAGTATGCAAGATGAAAGCTTATACAATGAACTTGAAAAAATGGCTAAAGAAAATAATATAGAAATATTTAAAATTTCTGCTGTTACAGGAGAAGGTGTATCTGAACTTATAAAACGTGTAGCAGAACTTTTAAAAACGCTTCCAAAAGATGATTTGGTAGAATATGAAACAAGAAAAGTGTATAAAATGGAAGATAAAGATGGATATACAATTAGAAAAGAAGGAAAAATGTTTGTAATAGAAGGCGAGCCAGTTGAAAGAATAATGAGGAGAGTCAATATTGCAGACAACGAATCTTTATACTATTTCCAAAAGAATTTGGATGCACTTGGTGTAAATGAAAGATTAAAGAAAATGGGTATTCAAGAAGGCGATATTGTAAAAATAGCAGACTATGAACTAGAATGGGAAGAATAAATTTTGATAATCCAACACAAAAAATGTCAAAAATTTGTTTGACATTTTTTTGTTTGTGTGATATGATATGACCAAATAGAGGGAAATAGGAGTGATGTTTTTTGAAACATAAAATATTAAAGGACGGACTAAACAAAAGAGAAAAATCAATATTAAAATTTATTGCAAAACAAATAGAAAAAGAAGGATATCCACCATCAGTTAGAGAAATTGGAAAAGCTGTAGGTTTAAGTTCAACTGCAACAGTACATGGATATCTTAAAAGATTAGAGGAAAAAGGATATATAAGAAAAGAAAATCAAAAGGGTAGAACTCTAAAATTAATCAAAGATGAAAATGGGGAAAATGTAGCTAAAAAGAAAAGAAAAGAATCAAAAGATTTTTATGCAAGTAGAGAGATGGTAGAAGTTCCTGTTATTGGAAAAATTACAGCAGGAGAACCAATTCTTGCAGTGGAAAATGTTACAGATACATTTCCTATTCCTATTGATTTTGTTGGAAACAGTGAAAGCTTTATGCTTACTGTAAGAGGAGAAAGTATGATTGAAGCTGGTATTTTAAGTGGAGATTATATTTTAGTTAGAAAACAAAATACAGCAGAAAATGGTGAAATTGTTGTTGCATTAATTGAAGATGAAGCAACAGTAAAAACATTTTACAAAGAAAAAGATTACATAAGATTACAACCTGAAAATAGTACAATGGATCCAATAATCGTTCCAAACTGTGAGATACTAGGCAAGGTAATAGGAGTATTTAGAAAAATGTAATTTATGGAGGATGTTATGGGAGACTATAATGAAATTTGGTTTGCAAATACAAGAGTGCAAACAACAAATCTTAAAAGATGGATTTTATGGTCAGTTTTATTAGTCGTTTTTTGTGCAGTCGCAACAGCTGTATGTGTTAAGTCTTTTTATAGACCAATTGAGTCATATGAAATAAAGGCAAAAAGCCCAGCTATTACGGTACAGGAAGCAAAACAAACTAATGCAAATGGATATATAAAAGGAACTGTAAAAAATAATACTGATGCAGAAATAAAGGGAAAATATATTGAGTTTGATTTTTATACAAAAAATAATGTAGAAATAGGAAAAGAATATGTTGAAATAGGTACTCTTGATGCAGGAGAGGAAAAAACATATGAGGCTAAGTTCAAATATCCTAATGTAGAAAGATTTGTAGTAACAATTTCTAATACAAAATAATACAAAGAAAAACGGAAATTTTAAAATTTCCGTTTTTTTGTAAGAATAATTAATATTTTTTCTTTCCATCTAATGAGTCAAGATTATCAAGTGCTTTTCCAGTACCAAGAGCTACACATGAAACTGCATCATTTGCAATCATAACATGTATTCCAGTTTTAGATTCTATTAATTTATCTAGCCCATCTACTAAACATCCGCCACCTGTCATATATATACCTCTGTCGCTTATATCAGCTGCAAGCTCCGGTGGAGTTTTTTCAAGAACTGTGTGAACACAATCAACAATCATCATAGCTGGTTCAATCAGTGCTTCAAGCATTTCACTAGAATGAATAGTTATAGTTTTAGGAAGCCCAGTAATTAAGTCTCTTCCTCTAATATCCATTTCTGAATCTTGTATTTTAGGGTAAACACATCCGATATTAATTTTTAAATCTTCTGCAGTTCTTTCTCCAATCATTACATTATATTTTCTTTTGATATATTTAACAATTGCTTCGTCAAATTTATCTCCTGCAACTTTTAAAGATTCACTTACAACAGAACCACCAAGAGAAATAACTGCTATATCAGTTGTTCCACCGCCAATATCTACAACCATATTTCCGCAAGGTTTAGAAATATCAATTCCAGCTCCAATTGCAGCAGCGATTGGCTCTTCTATTAAATATACTTTTCTAGCACCTGCCTGTGATGCTGCATCTATAACAGCTTTTTTTTCAACTTCTGTTACTCTTGAAGGTATACAAATCATAATTCGTGGAGAAAATACAAACTTACCACAAACATGGCTTATGAAGTATTTAAGCATTTTTTCTGTAACTGTGTAATTTGATATAACTCCATCACGAAGAGGTCTTGTTGCAACAATATTTCCTGGGGTTCTTCCAAGCATACGTCTTGCTTCCTTTCCAACAGCCAAAACCTCACCAGTGTTATTATCTACAGCAACTACAGATGGTTCTCTAAGTACTATTCCTTTTCCTTTAACATATGCTATAACTGTTGCAGTTCCTAAGTCTATACCTATATCTTGTCCCCATTTAAACATTTTGCATCTTCCTTTCAATAAAATTATATATTACAGTTTTATTTCATTATTATTACAATTTCGTTACAATTATATTACACGTTTAAAAAAATATCAACCCAATTTTGCAAAATCTATTTTAGTAATAGACCAAACGGTACAAATTAGCAAAAAAATCTTGCATAATTTAAAAATAAATTATATAATTAATCGTGAATTATTATGTTTAAAAGGTGAAATAAATGAACAAAACCAAAAGAAAAATATTTGAAACTTCAATGAAATTGTTTGCAGATAAAGGATATGATGCAACAAGCATTGAAGAAATAACAGCAACAGTTGGTGTGGCAAAAGGAACGCTTTATTATCACTTTTCTAGCAAGGAAGAAATTTTTGAGTTCCTTGTTGAGGAGGGCGTAAAGTTACTTAAAAACAGTATTAGTATAAAAACAGACAATTTAAAAAATTCGATAGATAAAATAAGAGCAATTGTATTAATACAAATAAAGGTACTTTTTAAATATGAAAGTTTTATGACAATTATATTAAGCCAAATTTGGGGAAATGACGAACGTAGTCAATTATGCAAAAAGCATGTTTTTGAATATATACAAATGATAGAGGAAATAGTAAAGGAAGGGCAAGAAAAAGGCGAAATAGTAGATGCTGATAGTAATGTACTAGCATCAGGGATTTTTGGATTTATATCATCAAGCTTTATTTACAAAATGAGGCATGAAGGTGAAATAGATGTACAAAAATTGTTTTATGAAGTTGATAATACCTTTTTAAAAAAGATGATGAAATAGGAGTGAAATTACAATGAGAATATTAAAAGATTTTAAAATACCAGATTTTAAATTTCCAAAATTCAAAATGAAAGAAATATCAGAAATTGATGAAGTAAAAGTTGATTATGAAGCAGTGAAAAAAGCTGAAGAAAATCAAAAAAAGAAGGAACACAAAAATTATGAAGGAACTCATTATAATACAATAAAAGAAGCCTTTGAATATAGTACAGAAAAATTTGCAAACAATACATTTTTACTTGAAAAAACAGACCATAAAGGAAAATGGATTGAGACTACATATTCTGAATTTAAAGATGAAGTTATTGGACTTGGAACAGCTTTAATTAGAAAACTTGGACTAAAAGATACAAGAATTGCAATAATTGGAGAAAACACACACTATTGGTATACAGCATATATGACAATGCTTTGTGGTGTTGGCATTGCAGTTCCAATTGATAAAGAACTTCCAGAAAATGAAATAGAAAATGTACTTAAAAGGTCAAAAGCATCTGCAGTTATTTTTTCTAAAAAGAAGGAAGAAGTAATAAAAAGAGTTGCACCAAATTTGCCAGATGTAAAATATTTTATTGAAATGAATTCTGATAGTTCATTAGAAGATAGATTTGTTGGAATTGAGCATTTAATAGAAGAAGGTAAAACATTAGTAAAAAATGGTGATGACAGCTATATGAAAATAGAAATTGATCCAGATGAATTTAAAGTGCTTTTATTTACATCAGGAACAACTTCAAATGCAAAAGGTGTTATGCTATGTAACAGAAATTTAGCACAAAATATAAATGCTGCATCAGCGTATGTTGACCTAAGACCAGATGATAGACTAATGTCAATATTACCACTTCACCATACATATGAATCATCAATCGGATTTTTATATCCATTTGCAATGGGCGCTTCAGTAAGCATTTGCCAAGGTCTAAAATATATAGTTCCAGATTTAAAAGAAACAAATCCAACAGCATTACTAACAGTACCACTTTTAGTAGAAAATTTATATAAAAAGATTAATGCAAACATCAAAAAGAGTAAAAAAGATGGCGTAGTTAATTCTATGATTCATGTTACAAATGCTTTAAAAGCAGTTGGAGTAGATATAAAGAGAAAGGTATTTGCAGAAATTTATGACAATTTAGGTGGAAGAATAAGAATAATAGTTTCTGCAGCAGCACCAATTGATGCAAAAATTGGTAAATGGCTTGAAGATATAGGAATTACATTCCTTCAAGGATATGGACTAACAGAAACTGCACCAATTGCAGCTCTAACACCAGATTTTCAAACAAAAATAGGCTCAGCAGGAAAGGCTGTTGTTGATGCAGAACTTAAAATTGATAATCCTAACGAAAATGGAGAAGGTGAAGTATTAATAAAAAGTAAAACATTAATGCTTGGATATTACGAAGATGAAGAAGCAACAGAAGAATCTATTTTCGAAGAAAATGGAGAAAGATGGTTTAGATCAGGAGATATAGGATATCTTGATCAAGATGGTTTCTTATTTATAACAGGAAGATGTAAAAATGTTATTGTTACACAAAATGGTAAAAATATTTATCCAGAAGAAATAGAACTTATGCTTGGAAATATACCAGAAATAAAGGAATGTATGGTATATGGTAAGAAAGATGAAAAAGAAGATAAGGAATTAATAATATCAGCAAGAGTTATACCGAATTATGAAGAAATAGAGGCAAAATATGGAAAAAATCTTTCTGATGAAGAAGTTCATAAAATAATCTGGGAAAAAATAAAAGATGTAAATAAGCAACTTACATCATATAAAGCAATTAAAAATTTGGAAATAAAAAAGGATGAATTTGTTAAAACAACTACAATGAAAATTAAGAGATATGCTGAACTAAAAAAAGACAAATAATTCTATTTTTACCCTTGACTTTACAAAAATCTTGTAATAAAATTATAGAGAATTAGAAAATCGTAAAATCCTATTGGAGTTTGGGAATAACGATAAAATTACACAAAAGTCAAACATACATAGGATAAAGGAGGGAAGGTTTACAATGTCTAGATCTGGCATAGTAAACGTGAGAATGGTAATCACGGAAGAAAAAATATTATCTAATATTGATAGAGTTCAAAAACTAATAAATCCAAACAGCAAAAAGCAAATTGTTCAACTTGAAGAAGATGCGTATTTTAAGGATTTAATAGAATCTATAAAAACATATTTAATAGAATATCCAAAAAAGAAAAACTTTCCAGTAAGCGTGTATAAAGCTGCTTATGGTCTTGTTGAATATGCAACAAATCAATTTGAAGAAAATACTAAGAAAATAGAAGAATTGATTAGACAAAGAGAAAAAAATATTGCACTTGCAGGAGATCTTAAAGAAGCTTTAACAGCAGTAGAGAATAAAGAAGAAGGTTGGAAAGATACAGTACAAGAAATATCTTCGAAATTTTCAGAGGATATAATTGATACTTTAGGTGTTATTGGAAGATGCAAATCTGATAAATCTCAAAATTATCAAGATGCAGTTAAATTGATTAATGCAAGAATAGGAAATTTGGAAACAAATTTACATATAGAAATTGACATGGAGAGAATAGAGGATAGATCAAAGGCATTAAGCTATATTGGTATAGAGGTTGCAGATGCACTAAAACTTATACCAACTCCAGAAGAAACAATTGCAGAGACAGTAGCAGAAATTTCTGAAGCACCTGCTACAGAAGTTAAAGAAGTAGCTGAACCTAAGGTTGAGACTATTGAAGAAAAGAAAGAAGAACAAGAATACTTAGAAGCAACAAGAGTAGAGGTAAAACCAAGCTTATGGCAACGTATAAAAAATAGCAAAGTTGTAAGAGCTATATCATATGTTATGAAGATTAAAGTTACACTTGTAAAACCTGTTGCACTACCAGAAGGTAGAGGAGAATAAAAATAAAACAAACCCACAGTAAATTTATACTGTGGGTTTTGTTGTTTATAAAAGAATCCGTAAATTAAAAAACAAAAAAAGCATAGACAAGCTATGCTTTTTATGGTGGGCAGTCCTGGATTCGAACCAGGGAACTCAAATGAGGTCAGATTTACAGTCTGATGGTTTTAGCCACTCACCCAACTACCCAAATATAAAATTTAAAATGGTGCGCCCTCAAGGATTCGAACCTTGGACCCACCGGTTATGAGCCGGTTGCTCTGACCAACTGAGCTAAGGGCGCATCTCAACGCAGTTATAAGTATAAAACATTTTCAATAATATGTCAATACTTTTTTTAAAAATGTTCACAAAAAATTCATAAAATTTTTAGCAATATGTATTGACAATTGCTAAAAATGGATATAATATATATAAAGTTTAGCAGTCACGTTAGTAAATTGCTAAAAGAGGGTGTAAAAGTGGATAATAGAAAAAGAAAAATATTGCAAGCAATCGTAGAAGAATACATTAATACAGCTGAACCTGTAAGCTCTCGGAAGTATAGTTAAAAAATATGGACTTGATTTAAGCAGTGCTACAATAAGAAATGAAATGGCAGAGCTTGAAAAAGTAGGGTATTTGGAAAAACCACATACATCAAGTGGTAGAGTTCCTTCAGAAAAAGGATACAGGTTATATGTTAATGAATTATTAAATGATCAAAATATTAGCTTGGATGAAATAAAATACATACAATCGAAACTAACAACAAGAGTAAATGAAATTGAAGAATTAACTAAAATTGCAACAAGCACTCTTTCAGAGATAACTCATTATACAACAGTTGCAATTGGTCCAAGAACGACAATGCAAAACATTGAAGAAATAAAATTTGTACTTCTTGGAACAAGAATGTTAATGGCGGTTTTGTTAACTGATAGTGGAATTATAAAAGAAACTATTATTAAATTTGATGAAGATATCACAAATGAGCAAGTTGATACATTGAATTTCATATTTAATAATAAGCTTAAAGGAAAGCCACTTGAAGAAATTGATAAACCTTTAGAAGAATATATTTTTTCTCATATGAATTATAGCTTAAAGGTAATTAAACCTGTAATTGAGCAATTAAATAAAGTTATAAATGATGAAGAAAAACAAATATATTTAGAAGGTGCAAATAAAGCTTTTGACCTTCCAGAATTTAAAAGTTTAGATGTTGCTAAAAATTTTATAAATGTTATTGATCAAAAAGAAATTGTTGCTGATTTGTTAAACACGGGATTTGCAAATGATATAAATGTTTATATAGGAAACGAAAATGAAAACGAACAGTTAAAGGACTTTAGCGTTATTACATTTAAACATAGATATAAGAATAAAGATTTAGGTACAATAGGCATTATAGGACCTACAAGAATGGATTATTCAAAAGTAATTTCTGTTATGAAATATATTAGCAAGAAATTAAATGGAGAGTAAAAAAATAAAATAGAAAGAAGGTATAAAATGTCAGAAGAAAAAAAGAAAGAAGAAGTAGAAAATAAGGACAATACAAATAAAAATACTGATGAAATTATTGAATTAAAAAAACAAATTGATTCTCAAAAGATTCAACTTGGAGAGACAGAGGACAGATTAAAAAGGATTGCTGCAGAATTTGACAATTATAAAAAAAGAAGCTCAAAAGAAAGAGAAAGTATGCATAGTTCTTTGGTAGCAGATATTGTTTCAGGATTTCTACCAGTTGTAGATAATCTTGAGAAAGCATTAGAAGCAAAAACAGATGATGAAAACTATAAGCAAGGAATTGAACTTGTTCTTAAACAGTTCAAAGATGTGCTTAAATCAAATGGTGTAACAGAGATTGAAGCAGTTGGCAAAACATTTGACCCAGAACTTCATGAAGCAGTTGCATCTGTTGTAGATGGAAACTTAGGAGAAAAAGAAATAAAAGAGGAGTATAGAAAAGGCTACCAAATAGGAACAAAGGTTATAAGACATTCTATGGTAGTTGTTGCAAATTAGTTATTAATTTTTAATTTATATATATTGTTTCAAAAAAGAAACAGACAATGGAAAGGAAGTAAAAAATTATGGGAAAAATTATAGGTATTGATTTAGGTACAACAAATTCATGTGTTGCAGTTATGGAAGGTGGAGAGCCAGTTGTAATTCCTAACGCAGAAGGAAATAGAACAACACCATCTGTAGTTGCTTTTTCAAAAAATGGAGAAAGACTAGTTGGACAAATTGCAAAGCGTCAAGCTGTAACAAATCCAGATAATACAGTTATTTCAATTAAAAGAGATATGGGAACAAATAAAAAAGTTAAAATAGAAGGTGACGAATTTTCACCACAAGAAATTTCTGCTATGATTCTTCAAAAATTAAAATCTGATGCAGAAAACTATTTAGGACAAAGCGTAACACAAGCTGTTATCACAGTTCCAGCATATTTTAGTGATAGCCAAAGACAAGCTACAAAAGATGCAGGAAAAATTGCTGGTCTTGAAGTTTTAAGAATTATCAATGAACCAACAGCTGCAGCTTTAGCTTTTGGTATGGATAAAGAAGACGAAGATCAAAAAATAATGATTTATGACTTAGGTGGTGGTACATTTGATGTATCTATCCTAGATATTGGTGATGGTGTATTTGAAGTTTTAGCTACAAATGGTAATACACACTTAGGTGGAGACGATTTTGATGAAAGAATTATTAATTATTTAGTTGATGAATTCAAAAAATCAAATGGTATTGACTTAAAAGCTGATAAAATGGCAATGCAACGTTTAAAAGAAGCAGCAGAAAAAGCTAAAATTGAGCTTTCTGGAATGCAACAAACACAAATTAACTTACCATTTATCACAGCTGACGCTAATGGACCAAAACACTTAGATGTTACACTTACAAGAGCAAAATTTGAAGAATTAATTAGTGACTTAATTGAAGAAACAAAAATACCAGTTCAAAATGCTTTAAAAGATGCAGGAATTACAGCTGCAGATTTACACAAAGTATTACTTGTTGGTGGATCTACAAGAGTTCCAGCTGTTCAAGAAGCAGTTAAAAAGATTACAGGAAAAGAGCCAGATAAGGGAATTAACCCTGATGAATGTGTTGCTATTGGTGCAGCTATTCAAGGTGGTGTACTTTCAGGAGATGTAAAAGACTTAGTTCTTCTTGATGTAACACCTCTATCACTTGGTATTGAAACACTTGGTGGAGTATTTACAAAATTAATTGATAGAAATACAACAATACCAACAAAGAAATCACAAGTATTCTCAACAGCAGCAGATGGACAAACAAGCGTTGAAATTCACGTTTTACAAGGTGAAAGAGAAATGGCTGCATACAATAAAACACTTGGAAGATTCCAATTAACAGGAATTCCAGCAGCACCACGTGGTGTACCACAAATTGAAGTTACATTTGATATTGATGCTAACGGTATTGTTCACGTATCTGCAAAAGATATGGCAACAGGAAATAGTCAACAAGTTGCAATTACTGCAAGCACAAACTTAACAGATGAAGATATTGACAAAGCTGTTAAAGATGCAGAAGCACATGCAGCAGAAGACAAAAAGAGAAAAGAAGAAATTGAAGTTAGAAACAATGCAGAAAGCTTAGTATATAACTGCCAAAAAACAATAACAGATTTAGGAGACAAAATTAGTGCAGAAGAAAAAGCAAAAGCTGAAACAGAAATTGAAAATGTTAAAAAAGCATTAGAAGGAACAGATGTTGAAGCTATTAAATCTGCAACAGAAAAATTAACAACAATATTCTATTCTATTTCTGAAAAATTATATTCACAAACAGCTGGTGCTGCAAATAATGCACAAGGTGCAACAGGTGAAGGACCAAAAACAGATGCAAACGGAAATGTTTATGATACAGACTACAAAGTAGAAGAAGACGGAGATAAAAAATAAAAACATATGAAAACTACAAAATTTAAATTGTGGTAAAAATTCAAAAAAAATCTTGCGATAAAGTTTTAAATTTTATCTAAAGATTTTTTTTGAAAGATTATGTTTTATATGGAGGAATTAATGGCTAATAAAGATTATTATGAAATACTTGGTGTAGACAAGAGTGCTACAGATGACGAACTAAAAAAAGCATATCGTAAACTTGCAAAAAAATATCATCCTGATGCTAATCCAGATAATAAAAAAGAAGCAGAAGCTAAATTTAAAGAAGTAAATGAAGCCTATGAAACATTATCAAACCCAGAAAAAAGAAGAATGTATGATCAATTTGGAACAGCTGATCCACAAGGATTTGGTGGAGCAGGAGGACCATTTGGAGGTCAAAATGGATATTATTCATATACATCATCTGGATTTGATGGATTCAATGATTTTGGAGATTTAGGAGATATTTTCTCTTCGTTTTTTGGAGGAGGATTTTCTGGAGGAAGAAGTTCAAGACAGGCTAGTAATGGACCTAAAAAAGGTGCTGATTTAAGATATGACTTAGAAATTAGTTTTGAAGAAGCATTTTTAGGAACAGAAAGATATGTTAATATAACAAGAAATGAAACTTGTTCTACTTGTCATGGCGAGGGTGCAAAACCTGGAACAAAGAAGACAAAATGTACAGTTTGTGGAGGCACTGGCCAAATTAAACAAATGCAAACAACAATACTTGGTCAAATGCAAACTGTAAGAACTTGTACAAACTGCCATGGAACTGGAGAAGTAATACCTGAGCCTTGCGTAGATTGTAAAGGAAAAGGAAAAGTAAAAAGACAGGTTCGTATATCTGTAAAGATTCCAGCTGGAATTGATGAAAATCAGACAATAGTATTAAGAGGAGAGGGAGAACCAGGTGAAAAAGGTGGAGATAAGGGTGATTTATACATAACAATTCATCTAAAACGCCACAATATTTATACAAGAAAAGGTCAAGATGTATTATGTGAGATTCCTATTACATTTACACAGGCAACACTTGGCGCAGACCTTGTAATTCCAATGGTAGATGGTACAAAAGAAACATACCGTATACCAGAAGGAACTCAAAATGGTACTAAGTTTACAATTAGAGGAAAAGGATTTAAAAATATAAATAGTAATTTCCAAGGAAATTTTGTATTTACAGTTTCTGTTCAAATACCAAAAAGATTATCAAAAGAGCAAAGAGACATATTGCTTGAGCTTGCAAAAACAATGAATGAACAACCACCTGTAAAGAAAAAAGGAATATTCGGATAAAAAGTGGTATTTTTTTAGAAGAACTCAAAAAGTATCATCAAGAATAGTGAAAAATTAACTGCTAGGAATTTTCTAAAAAAGATGTAAAATTTTGTAGAATTTTACATCTTTTTTCATATTATATATTAATAGTATCTAGTGATACTATCAGGGGGTGGTAAATATGTATAATAATGATTGCTATTGTAAAGGCAGAGGTGTTTGCTCTAAGCCAGTTGTGGCATTAATTATTGCATTAATCACATTTGTAGTAGGCATTTTTGTAGGAGCTTTAACAGATATATTCACAATACTTGGACTAGGAGCATTTATAGCAATACTCGTAATTTTAGTACTATTATTAATTATACAAATAATTCTAACAATATGTTGTTTAATCGCAAGACAAGATAAATGTTATTAAAAAATAGGTACATTTCATTTTTGAGATGTACCTATTTTTTAATACAAGGAAATTTCTCATTTCCTTGTATGTAGAAATGCTATGATCGCTATTGCCTTTGAGATTTTATCCTTTTAGTCGGAAACTCAAATCTGCTTTGGAAAAATGGTGACATAAAGTCGCTCTGTTCTTATTCACTAAGAAAAAGTAAAGAATTATGAGTTTAATATTTTCTTTATTTCTTCATGACGTTTTACTTTTTGTGTAGTTGTTTTAATTAATGGAATATCTGTAATAATAATTTCTCTAATATACTTGTATGCAGGCATAGTATGATTTACTTTGTCTTTAATGTCATTCCATATTAAACTTTTATAATCACTTTCACTAGCATCAGGAAAAGATTTTTTTAGTTCGTCTATATTATACACGATTTTAGCACATATTTTGTAATCTCCATCATCACAAGGCTTTCCAAATACAATTGATTCTGAAACATATGGCAATTTATTTATTAGAATTTCAAGTTCCTCTGGAAAAATATTTTTTCCATTTTTTAAAACAATAACATCTTTTTTTCTGCCAGTTATGAATAAAAATCCATCCTTATCAAAATATCCTAAATCACCTGTGTGAAACCATCCGTCTTTTAAAACTTCATCTGTTGCTTCTTGATTGTCAACATATCCAATCATTACTGTAGGACCGTGAGCAAGTATTTCTCCAATACCATCTCTATTTGCATCTGCAATTTTTACATCTAACCCAGGAAGAGGGAAACCAACAGAACCTGCACGTTTGTATTTATCATTTTCACCCGCTAAAACAGGAGAGGTTTCTGTCAAACCATAACCTTGTAGCAAATTAATTCCTAAATCTAAAAATCCTTGAATTGCATCTTTGCTCATTGCAGCACCACCTGCAATAAGAACTCTTAACTTGCCACCAAGACTATTTAGTATTTGCTTAAATACTTTTCTTCTTATATCAATTTTAAATTTTAATAAAAAGTTGCAAACTTTAGACATTGTAGCAACAAGTTTTGTTTTACCTTGCTCATCTATAGCTTTTTTCATCTTTTTATACATTATTTCTAGCATTAATGGAACACAAACAAATCCAGTTATATGAAATTCTGATAGATTTTTTTGTACGTATTTTAAGCCATCACAAAATGCAACTGTAATTCCACAAGATGTTCCATACAAAAATGTACAAGTTGACTCAAATGTATGGTGAAGAGGCAAAAATGAGAGAAAAACATCTTCTTTTCTTATATCTGTCATTTGAGATAGCGCATATATATCTTCACATATATTTGATTGAGAAAGAGCTACTGCTTTAGAAATAGAAGTTGTACCTGAAGTAAATAGCATAATTGACATTTTTTTATTATCTATTTCTATATTTTTGTATGAAGTATCTCCATTTGTTATAAGAGATTTCCCTTGATTAAGTAAATGTGAGTATGAAGTAAAATCAGTATTTTCATCCATACAAATAAAATGTTTTAAATCTGAAGATTGTTCTTTTTGAATTTTGCTAAATATTTCTGAGTATTTTTTATCAAAAATAATTGCATCAATTTTGCTTCTCTTAACCAAATCTTCGATTTCGTTATTTGGAAGAGATTTATCAAGTGGTACAACTACCATATCTGATGTGGTAACTGCGAGATAAGAAACACACCATTCATAACGATTTGGAGCAATAATTCCAATTCTTGCACTATGTAAATTTAGACTTAGAAGAGCTGTTCCAAGAGATTCAATATCTTCTACAAATTGCTTATATGATATTTTTATGTGTTTTTTTGCATGAGGATTTTCTTTAAATTCAAATGCAGTTTTATCTGCATATAATGTTTTATATCTATTTACTAACTGACGAAAATCAGCCATTTTTTCACTATCATAAAGTTTTCTTTTATCTTTTTTCATAATAGACTATCAGTCCTTTCATTTGCTATCGTGTAAATACATTTCTATTACCATATTTTATACTATAAAAGACTTAATTGCAATACAAATCATAAGGAAAATTATGACTTTTTCTAGCATTGACTTTTATGTCTAGTATTGGTAAAATATATATGTTAATTTAATCAAAAGAAGGGAAAGCGAAAATGGCAAGAAATAGAAGAAGTACAAGAAGAAGGCCAATAAAAGAATATTTGAATATGAAAACTTTTTTGACAATAGTTGGAGTGTTGCTTGTTATTATTGTGATTGAACTTGGAATACATGCCTGCAAAAATTATGAAGATAAACAATTGCTCGCAAGACAGAAGGATGAGCTTTCTAAACAATCAGAGCAAATATTTGCAGAACTAGAAAATAACATAAGTCAAACAAATCAAAATATATCAGAAGCAGATGAAATAATTAAAATGTCTGCCGTTGGAGATATTCTTTGTAGTGAATCTATGATTGAAGATGCATATAATGCTGAAACAAATACATATAATTTTTCACATATGTTTGCTGGTGTTTCTGGATTTATTGATAATGCAGATATTGTAATGGGAACAATGGAAACCAATTTTACATCTGGAAAATATACAAGTGAAAATACACCAAAAGAATTTGCACAGGCTATAAAAAATTCTGGAATAAATGTTGTAACAATTTCTCATAACCATAGTTTAGACTATGGCAGTACAGGGCTAAGAGACACTAAAAAGTTACTAAAGGAACTTGGATACAATACTGTTGGAGATAAAATTGATGATGAAAATGCTGTATTAATAAAAACAGTAAAGAACACAAAAATTGCATTTTTAACATATACATATGGTGTAAATTATCAATCAAGTAAATCAAAAGATGATTTGAAACTTGTTAATATGTATAGTGAAAATCAAGTAAAAAGTGATATTAAATATGCAAAAAAACAAGGAGCAAAGTATATTTGTGTAATGATACACTGGGGAGATGCAATATCAGATAAAGTAACAGATGAGCAAAAGAAAATGGCAGATTTTATGGTTGAAAATGGAGTAGATATGATACTTGGAGCTCATCCATCAGTTGTTCAACCAATGGAAGTAAGGAAAAATAAAGATGGTAAAAATGTATTTATTGCATATTCTATTGGAACGTATATTTCTACACTTTACGATGAAAATGCAAAGACAGAGCTTGTGCTAAACATAGAGCTTAGAAAAGACGGAAAAGATGGAAGTATATCACTATACAAAGTTGACTATACACCAATATATGTTTTGGACAGAGGAAAAGATGCACAAAATCGATATGAATTAATTGATATGAAAAGTGCAGCAAACAACTACACATCAGGGAATCCATACGGAATTGATAGATCGACATATGATAAATTAATACAAGGGTTGAAAAAATTAGCAAATTCAAGTAATGGGCTAAAATAATTGAAAGGATATATATAATGAAAGTAGGATTTATATCACTAGGATGTAACAAAAATTTAGTAGATACAGAAAAAACAATAGCAATATTTAATGAAGAAGGTTTTGAAATAGTAAATAAGCCAGAAAATGCGGATATTATTGTAATTAATACGTGTGGATTTATAGAGTCTGCAAAAGAAGAGGCAATAAATACAATTTTAGAGATGGCTGAATACAAAAAAGATAAATGTAAATTTTTAATTGCAATGGGATGTTTGGTAGAAAGATATAGGGATGAACTTGCAAAAGAGATACCAGAGGTTGATTTGTGGATTAAATATAGCGAATATGATAGTCTATGGGATAAAGTAAAGAAAATGCTTGAAAATGAGGATATAGAAGATACAGATAATCCATCAAACAGAGAATTTTTGAACTTGATGGATAGAGTGCTTACTACAGGAGATAACTTTGCATATTTGAAAATTGCGGATGGCTGTAGTAATAGATGTACATATTGTGCAATTCCATATATACGTGGTCCTCAAATGAGTAGAAAAATGGAAGACATAATAGAGGAGGCTAAAAAACTTGCAGAAGAAGGATATCATGAGATAATTTTAACTGCTCAAGATACTACAAAATATGGAATTGATATATATGGAAGGCCAAGACTTGCAAAGCTTATAGAAGAAATAAGCAAAATTAAAGAAATAAAATGGATTAGATTTTTATATGCATATCCTGAAACAATAAATGATGAACTTATACAAGTTGTAAAAAGTAATGATAAGGTATGTAAATACTTTGATATACCAATTCAACATATATCTGATTCTGTACTTAAAAGAATGAACAGACAAAGTAATGGAGAAAGTATACGAAATCTTATAAAAAAATTAAGACAGGAAATTCCAGAAGTAATTATTCGTACAACTGTTATGGTAGGATTTCCTGGAGAGTCAGAAGCGGATTTTGAAGAATTATATGAATTTTTACAAGAGGCTAAATTTGATAAATTAGGTTGTTTCGCATATTCAAAAGAAGATGGAACACCTGCTTCAAGACTAAAAGAACAAATTCATCCTATGACCAAAAAGAGCAGATTGAATAAAATTATGAGTTTGCAACAAAAAATATCAAAACAAAATTTGAAAAATAAAATTGGAAAAGAAGTAGAAGTTCTTGTAGAGGATAAATCTTTTGATGGAAAAACATATATAGGAAGAAGCTATATGGATGTTCCGGAAATAGATGGAGTTGTGTATATAGAAAGTGATGAGGAAATACAAATAGGAAGCTTTGTAAAATGCACAATAACAGATGTAAAAGAATATGATTTAATTGCTAAAAAAATTGGGTACTAGGATAATAGTTTTAAGATTTATACTAGCATAAGTGATATAATATTTCTTAGAAACTTGCTGTTCGCAGCCAATCCCAAAGGATTGAAGGCTGCTCGAATCGCACTCACTAACGTTCGTTTGGTCGCTGCGCGTTTCCTTGAAATATTATACCACTTATGACTTTAAAACTGTTATCTAATGACTTTAAATGGTAAATTTTAGAATTTTATATATTGACAAGTGAATATGTTGTGATATAATTTAGTAGACTTTGAAAAAAAGTTTAAATGAATTTAATTATTTTGTAGACTATTTCCTTTTTTCCTTAAAAAGTATAAAAGACAATGTGTCAAGAAAAATTAAAATCAAAAATTAAAAGGAGGTAATCTACAATGGAAGATAAAACATTAGTATGTAAAGATTGTGGAGCAGAGTTCACTTTTACAGCAGGTGAACAAGCATTTTATGCTGAAAAAGGATTTACAAATGAACCACAAAGATGTCCAGAATGCAGAAAAGCAAGAAAAGCACAAAGAAGAAATAATGCATAGATAAAAAAAGTTTTAGACTATTGAAAGTCTAAAACTTTTTTCAATGATGATACTTTAATTTTGTTGCAAGGCCGGCCTCTTATATGACGTTCTGCTTTATTTTCATTTAAAATTGTTCTTACTTCGGATGCAAGAACAGGATTTATTTTAAGTAACCTTTCTGAAACATCTTTATGTACTGTACTTTTGCTAACTCCAAACTTTTTTGCAGCTCCTCTTACTGTATCTTTACTATCTATAATATAATGTGCTAAATTTACTGCACGTTCTTCTATGTACATTTTTCCCAATGATAAAACCTCCCCCTTAAGTTTGCAATGTTTGCTACATTGTATTCTGTAAAAATTCTTCTTAGAACATAAAAGCACATTTTTACAAAATGCGACATAAAATGTAAGTAATGAAATGTTTTGTATTTTAGTAAAAGAGGTGGTACTATGAAGATAAAAAAAGGGGATATTGTTGGTAGAAAATCTTATGGAAAAGACATTTTATTTGTAGTAGAAAGAATTATAAATCAAACAAATTCTAAATCTATAGCAATTTTAAAAGGCTTAAATATTCGTATTCAAGCAGATAGTTTTTTAGATGACCTAGAAATTATTGATAAAAAAACACTGCAGGAGTCACAAAAAAAAATTGAGAAAAGATTTATTCAAACAATAAATAAGTGTGTAAAAGGACAAGATGAATCTAAACAGGAGTATCTCAAAAGAAGCAACAAAATAGTATATACGGGCAAAATATTACATTTGGATGGAGACAAAAGATATGCAGAAAAGTCAAGTTTGTTCTATAAAAAAATGGGATTAAGGGCAGTAGTACGAAGTGTTACAGAAAGTAGACAACCAGCTGTTGTATCTGGATTAATTGAAAGATACAAGCCTGATATTTTAGTAATAACAGGTCATGATGGAATGATAAAAGGTGGAACAGGATATTATGATATATATAATTATCGAAATTCAAAATATTTTATACAATCTGTAAAAATGGCAAGAAATACGAGAGCAAGTAAACCAAATTTAGTTATATTTGCAGGTGCTTGCCAAAGTTATTATGAAGAATTAATTCAGGCAGGGGCAAATTTTGCTTCATCACCTGCAAGAATTTTGATAGATTTTATAGATCCATTAATTGTAGCAGAACGTGTTGCAACTACAGATTATACAAAATATATAACAATACAAGATATTGAAGATGAACTTAGAGATGGGCAAAGAGGAGTAAATGGAATAGGAGCAAGAGGAAAAAAGCAAATTTTAGAAATTTGAAACACATTATGTCGAAATGTAATGTAATTGTAATAATAATGTAACAAAAATGTAAAGTAATTGTGATATAATAGGTACAACATAGAAAAGTAGGTGATACAATAATGATTTGCCCAAATGATATAATGAGCTTAAAAACAGACCTTAACGAAAAAATTGGACAAAAGATAATAGTAAAAGGAACAATTGGACGATGCAAATCGTTTGAGAGAGAGGCAACATTAGAAAAAGCATATCCGAATATTTTTGTTATAAAATATGAGGAAGAAGAAGGAAACGTTACTTATAGTTACACAGATGTATTAACAAGAGCTGTTGAAGTAGATGTATTTGATGGAGAAGGGTATAGCCCAATTATTCCACCATTGCAAGATAACAAAAAACATAGAGTTTAAAATACAAAATTCCTAGAAATAGGAATTTTTTTTTATGGACTACATATACATTAATAATCAGAATTAGAAGGAGGGATTACCATGGCTGTAGAAACGGTTAAGGATAGTGTATGTATTAGTAAAATAATTGATCAAAAAAATGAGAGTGCAATAATAGAAGCCGATAGCATTATTCCAGATGTTAAGCCAGATATACTAAGTGCAATTAGTACAAGTGGTACAGTTTGCATATATAAAAAAGAAATATTAGATGGAAGAATTAGAATAGACGGAAGTATAGAAACATATATCATGTATTTGGCTGATGATGAAAATTCAAGTGTGAGAAGCATGAGTAGTAATTTGGATTTTAGCCAAACAATTGATATGCCAAAAGCAAAAGCTGATATGCAACTTGATACAAATATTTCATTAAAAAATATTGAGTGCAGAGTTGTAAATGGAAGAAAAATAAGTCTGAGAGCGATTCTTGATATAGATGCAAGGATTAGCTTAAATGAAAATGTTGACATTGTAAATAGTGTAAATGTAACTGATGTTCAAACATTAAGCAAAAGCTTAAATATAAATTCTATGATAGGAAGTGGTACAACAAAGGTATATGCAAAAGATACATTTACAATAGACAATATAGATAACATCGCAGAGATAATGAAAGTGGATGCAAAAATAATTAATAAAGACACAAAAATAAGCTACAACAAAGTTTTAGCAAAATCAGATTTAAGTGTAAGAATTCTATATCTTACAGAAGATAATAGAATAAATTCAATAGAAAACACAATTCCTGTAATGGGATTTATA
Source organism: uncultured bacterium (assembly GCA_905214245.1). GTDB lineage: Bacteria > Bacillota > Clostridia > TANB77 > CAG-508 > CALXVA01. The sequence continues at coordinate 65,541 of CAJMLO010000001.1, read as the reverse complement.
GATATACCTGATATTACAGAAGAAAATATATGTAGTGTAAAATATGAGATAAAAAATATGATAATAAAGCCAAATAGTGTAGAAGAACATTCAATATATGTAGAAGTAGAAATTGGAATAATGTGTAGTGTATATAAAAATCAAGAAATTACATTAATTCAAGATTTATATAGCCCAAGTAGACAGCTTGTATTTACACAAAAGCAGATAAAAGTAATGGGTGCCAAAGAAAAGAGTGAAAGTACCTGTAATATAAGAGAAACACAGGCAATTCCAGAAATTCAAGGAAATAAAATATATGATGTTGGAATTAATGTAGATATAACTAACCAAAAAGTGCAAAATAATAGAATAATGTATGAAGGAGAGCTTAAGTTAAACTTTATATATGCTTCAAGTACAGCAAAATTAATTGATACAAAAATGATAACAATACCATTTACACACACTATGGATTTTGCAGGCATAAATGCTTCTTCAAACATAGAAACAATGATAGAAATTTCAAATCAAGATTTTGTTGTGACAAGTGATAGCAGTGTAGATATAAAAATTGATTTACAATTTACAGCAAGTTCATCAAAGAATGCAGATATAAACATAATAGATGATATAAAAGAAGATGAAACGAGACAAATAAAAACATATAGCATGGTAATTTACTTTGTAAAATCAGGGGATAGTTTGTGGAAAATAGCAAAAAAATTTGGAAGTACTGTTGAAAGGATAGTGATGGTTAATTCAGTAGAAGATGAAAATAAACTTGAAGTAGGCCAGCAGTTATTTATTCCTAGATATCATGGATAGAAGAATTTTTAATAAAGAAAAAACAATAGAAAAAATATATAGTAGAAATAGAATTAAGTTTCCTAAAATAGAAAAAGAAAATATGATTTTAAATAGGTTTAATAATGGTAAAACAAGAAAATTTGTAAAAATTGTAGTAGTTCTTTTAATTGCATTTATGGTAGTTGACTATGTTATAAAAACGGTAGAGCCAATAATTGATTTACAATGCAGTTCTATGGCAAAATCAATTGCAACAAAAGTTTCAAATGAGCAAGCAACAAATGTAATGAAGAATTACAAGTATGATGATTTTGTAAATATTGATAAAACAGTAGATGGAAATATAAAACTAATAAGTGCAAATACAATTACAATTAACAAAATCATATCAGATATTCCTCTTCTTATACAAAACGAACTTGAAAAGGTAGAAAATAGCAAATTTTATATTAGACTTGGAACATTTACAGGTAGCAGAATCTTAGCTGGAAGAGGACCTAAAGTGGAAATAAAAATGTCTGTTATTGGAGATATAGAAACAGATTTGAAATCTGAATTTAAAGAAGCTGGAATTAACCAAACACTCCACAGGATATATCTTGAAGTAAAATGTAATGTTTCAATTCTTACACCTATAAATAGTATAACAGAGGTTATTACAAATCAGATTTTGCTATCAGAAGGCGTAATTGTAGGAAATATTCCAGATACCTACTATAATTTAAAAGGATTAACCTCAGATAATGTGGTAGATATAATTGAATAGAAAAACAGTAAATTGATGTTGTATCTAAAAAATTGTTATGATATAATTTGCTATATAATAGAGAATTAGAAAAGGAGAAAAGCTATGAATCAAAGTAATATTGATGCAATATACAATTTACTAGATAGTATTAAAGTCACAAAGGATAACAAAAAGTTGATAGAAGAAACAAGAAAAAACATGGAAAATGGGCAATACGCAGAAGCATTAGAAAAACTAAAGCTATTAAATTCAAAAAGAAAAGAAGAAGAGGCAAAACCAAAAAAGAGAAGAGGAAGAAAGCCTAAAAAAATTAAAAAAGAAGTAGTAGAAGAACAAGAAGAGACCACACAAGATGAGCCAGAGGAAAGCGATACAAATAATGATAGCTTAGAAGAAGATAGATTTCCAAGTGATGAACCACAAGATATCTATAGTGATGATTATGATGATTATGAAAAAAATGGTCTAAATGACGAATTTGAAAATTTTGAAGAAGAAAATTCAGTTGAAGATGTAGAAGATTCCGATGAATCGAATGAAGAAAATGATAATGACAATTCAGATGATGAACAAGATGACGAATACCAAGATGATGACGAATTTGATGACGTAGTAAATAAATATTCAAATAATGAGCAGGAGATTGTAGATACAGACGAAAAGCAAGAAGATGATGAAGAAAGTTTATATCCAAAAGAATTGTCTAACATAAGACTTGAACATGCGTATATAGGAATGCTTTTAACTAATCCAAAATATATAACAAAATTTTATTTTACATTTCACGAATGCTATTTTGAAGATGATATGGCATTAAATAATTACAAAAGTGTATTGTTTACAGAAAGTTCAAAATATACTCCTGAAAAAGCAAAACAAGGTTTCAATTTTGCGAAAGAAACACAAAAATCTCGTGAGTTAAAAACAGAATGGAAAGAAGATGCACTAGAGAATCAATATGATATGGAGATTTTGTATATTGCTTTAAAGAAATTGTTTGTTTTAAGAAAAGCATATACTGAAACACCTATAAAAGAAGCACAAGACAGGATAGTTGATATAGTAAATTACAAGCTATACAATCAAATGTCAGTAGAAGAAATAGAAAGTGCAATAAAACAAGTTAATGATACAGGAAAGTTTAAAAGAGCGATTATAAGTGAAGGACTATCAGAATTTTTGAAGCTTGGGGAAAACAATTTAACAGAAGGATTGCAAATGCCATTTCCAATAATATCAAGTGTGTTTAAAGGAATAAGAAAAGGCGAAACAATGGCGTTTGCTATGCCTTCAAACTCTGGTAAAAGTAGATTTACAATAAATCTAGCAGCATACACGTCACTTGTACATAAAAAGAAAGTTTTAATAATTTCAAATGAAATGTCAGAAGAAAAAATGAGACTTTGTTTAATTACTACAATACTTAATAATCCAGAGATTCAAAAACTTCATGGACAGGACTTACACAAAACAGAAGGAGAATTGCTAGAATTTGAATTTAGACCAGATGACACTAAAAAAGTGAAAGTGGACAAAGATGGGTTTGTAGTTCAGGAAGAAAATGAAACAAGAAAAGAATTTGTACAAAGACTTACTAAAGTTTCATCTGAATTTAATAAAACAATAAAAGCAACCAATTGGGCAAATGAACAAATAGAAAATTCTATGTATTTTATAAATATTACAGACCATACAAATGATGAACTTAAAAAAGTAATAATGAATTATTATTATAAAGAAAAAATAGAATACATTTTTTATGATACTTTAAAAACAGATACAGAACATATAGGAAGTGGAGAAGAGATAAAGAAAACAGCTACGATCTTATCGAACCTTGCACAAAATTTTGACATATTTATTTGTTCAACACTTCAACTTACAGAAAGCTCAACGCTTCCAGTTAACCTAACTGTAAATGATTTAGCAGTTAGTAGAACTGTAAAGGAAGTTCTTGATACACTTTGTTTGATAAAGCAAATTAATAGAGAAAATTTAGATGACTATGAATATTCTTTAAAGGAAGTTGATACTAAGTTTTTTGATTTAAAGAGATATGATGATCCAGATGTAAGATATTATGCATGCGTAGTTGATAAAAACAGAGCGGGTGCTAAACCTAAAATTGTATTTAGACTTAATCTTGCATATAATAGTTGGGAAGAGTTAGGATATTTGAAATTGAAACAAAGTAAATAAAGAAAAAGTCGGAAGTTTTAATACTTCCGACTTTTACATATATTTTGTATAAATAATTATCTCTTGCTAAATTGAGGTGCTTTTCTTGCTTTCTTAAGACCGTATTTTTTTCTTTCTTTCTTACGAGCATCTCTTGTTAAGAAACCTGCTGATTTTAATGTTGGTCTATATTCGCTATTTGCTTCTAATAAAGCTCTTGCAATACCAAGACGAATAGCTCCAGCTTGACCTGTGAAACCTCCACCTTGTACTTTACAAATAACATCAAATTTATCAACTGTGTTTGTTGCTGTTAAAGGTTGTCTTACAATAACTTTTAAAGTATCTGTTCCTAAGTATTCATCAATATTTTTTCCGTTAATTGTAATAACTCCAGTTCCTTCTACTAATCTAACTCTAGCAATTGAACTTTTTCTTCTTCCAGTACCATAGAACACTATATTCTCTTTTTTTGCTTTAGGCATTTTCAAATCCTCCTTATATTATTTCTTAAAAATTCCAAATTTCTGGTTTTTGAGCTGCGTTTTCATGTTCGCTACCAGCATATACTCTTAATTTTTTAAGTTGTTGTCTTCCTAAGCTATTGTGAGGAAGCATACCTTTTACAGCACGCATCATCATTTGCTCTGGATCTTTGTTTAATAATTGTCTTGCTGAAATTTCTTTCATTCCACCAATGTATCCAGAATGATGTCTGTAAATTTTTTGATCTAATTTTTTTCCTGTTAAAACAACTTTACTGCAATTAATAATAATTACATGATCTCCAGTATCTAGGTTTGGAGTGTAAGTTGGTTTATGTTTTCCTCTTAAAATTAATGCAGCTTGTGTAGCAACTCTACCTAAAGGTTTATTTTCTGCATCAATAATATACCATTTTCTTTCAATTTCACTTTTTTTAACACTATATGTTGTATTATTCATGGTAAAATATTTCCTCCATTTCAAAATTAATTTATTATTTATAAGAACCATATTACCTAAACCACCGGGGAGAAGTTTAAAAATATGGGTTACAAACTTAAACAATGCTTAAATATTTTATAACAAATTTATATAAATGTCAAGTAATAATTGAAAAATTTTCCTATTGCAATTTGTAAATTTAAAGGGTATAATGTGAGTGTATAGAGATATATAATATAATTAAAAATTGAGGGAGGAATTTAAATGAAAAGCACTAAAGGAAAAATTATGACACTAAGTGGCATGCTTATTGCAGTAGCCTTATTGTTTAGTATATTTACAGTAAGTTCTAAAGCAGCAAGCAAAATGCCAGAGGCAAGCAACGGTGTTGTTAAGCTAACAGAGGATGTTACATTAGATGCAGGTTATGTTGTATCTGCTGGAACAACTCTAACACTTGACTTAAATGGTCATACAATCAAAACAACAAAAGGACTTAAGGCAGATGTTATAACTGTAGAGAAAGGAGCAACACTTACTATTACAGGAAATGGTACTATAACAAACTCATATACTGCAGACAATTATGCAGCAATATATAACAATGGTAATGTTACAATTGATGGTGCAAAATTAAATCTTGATGTATCAGTTAATAACAATACATTTTATGTTGTATTAAACCATGGAATTATGAAAACTAAAAACACAAATATTACATCAAATGATTTTACATCAAGTCTATTTGAAAATGGATATTACAATTTTACAAGCACAAATCCAAGAAATGGTCATGTTAATGGAGTAAATGAAGCTACTCCAAAACTTACTATCTACAGTGGAATTTATGATGGTGGATTAAACACAATTAAAAATGATGATGCAGGTGAAATTGTAATTGAAAATGGTACATTTAAAAATACAAAACAAGTATCATTAATGAACTGGAATGTTGCAACAGTAAATGGTGGTACATTCTTAACACCAACAGGTGATGACAAAACAAACATTTTTATTGGAAATTATGGTAAAGATTCTGTAGATAAAGGTATACTTACAATAAATGGTGGTACATTTGAAGCTGAGCATTTACTTGAAGGATATACAGGAGTTGTTACACCTATAAAAATAAATGGTGGTACATTTAAATATACAAAATCTTTGTTAAATGAAAGTGTTGACAAAATACATGAAAGTTTAACAAAAGCAGATGGAATTGATGTTGTTGGAAAAGTTACAGCACCATCAACAGTTCTTAAATATGCAAAAACTGGAGCAGAAGTAACTATTACAGATACAGTTTCTGTAGGAGATAACTTTACAGTTCCAGAGGGAGTAAAAGTTGTTTTACCATCAAGCGATTCTAAAAAAGAAGTTGTAAAAGACGAAAATGGAAAATATGTAGTAAAATACAAAGATGCTGATTATTCAAAAGTAAATGAGGCAGTAAAAAATGCTAACAAATTAAATAAAGCAGATTACAAAGACTTTTCAAAAGTTGAAGACGCTTTAAAAAATGTTGAGTACAAAAAGAATATTACAGAACAAGATGAAGTTGATAAATATGCTAAAGCTATAAATGATGCAATTGCTGGACTTGAAAAAGTTGAGAAAAAAGACACAAAAAATGAAGAAAAAATTAAAAACCCAGCTACAGGAGATTTTGTGTTAGTATATGTTGGATTAATAGTTATAGCTACAGTTATTGCTGTATTTGCTAAAAAACAAGTTAAAGCAGAACACAATAAATAATCTGTCGAAAAAAAGCGAAAAATAGAATTGATTACTTGACATTAATTAGAAAAAATGCAATAATAGATTTATTACCTTTTATGGTAAATAAAAAAAGAAAGGATGTCTATTATGGCAAAATATCTTGGTGGAGAGTTTATTGAAGAAGCTATGAAGGAGATTCGGGGTAGCCGAGACAAAGTAAGAAGCTTTGAACGTAAGGGTTTTAAAATTGTAGAAAGAGATGGAGATCTCTGGATTTTAAAAAGGCCTGCGAAGTTAATAATCGTCCTTCAGGAAAATGGAGAAACTTATAGCTTTGATATGCAGAAGGATGCATGTGAATTCTGTGCTAAAGAGAAAATCACATGGAAAGTTGCAGAAACTTTCAAAAATGCTCTCAAAGCAGGAGAAGTGCAAATAGAATTGTATCCTGAGAGCCATTCCTATGTAATGAAGCAATGCGGATAGGAAGGGTAAATGAGGTACCATGTTAAGGTACCTCTATTTTTTTTATTAATTACTTGACAAATGGTGGAAAATGTAGTATTATTTATAAGTCGAACAAAGTAGAAGCAATCCACTTCTCACCTTATCATATAGAAAAAGGTTAATAATTTTAAATATAATTTTATGTAAAAATATAAATTGTATTTTATTTGTTTAGTGGGTTGATTTGTCTAGTGAGGCAAGTCATTTTTTTTGGAGGTGTTTTATATAAAACAAGAATTACCTATTAATGAACAAATTAGAGCAAAAGAAGTTCAATTAATTGATGATGCAGGAGAAAAAAGAGGAGTTATGAGTTTGAATTCGGCACTTGACATAGCATATGACAAGAAACTTGATTTGGTTTTAGTTGCACCAAATGCACAGCCACCTGTATGCAAGATTATGAACTATGGAAAGTACAAATTTGAACAATCAAAAAAAGAAAAAGAAGCTAAAAAGAAACAAAAAGTATTTGAACTTAAAGAAATTAGAATTACACCAAATATTGAGCAACACGATTTCGAATTTAAAGTAAAAAATGCTAGGAAATTTTTAGAAGATGGTAACAAAGTTAAGATTACTGTTAGATTTAGAGGAAGAGAATTAAATTATGTTAAATTAGGAGAAGCTAATTTAAACAAATTTATCGATGCATTAGAAGATATCGCTCAACCTGAGAAAAAAGCAGTACTTGAAGGTAAAAACATGTTTATTATATTAACTAAAAAGCCTGAAACGAAGGCATAGAAGTTAATGTTAAAATATAGAATTGTTTTTTGACAATTTAATTAAATAATAGGGAGGAAAAAACCATGGCAAAATTAAAAACAAATAAAGCTGCAAAGAAAAGATATTCATATACAGCAACAGGAAAAGTTAAAAGAACAAAATCAAACAGAAGACATCTTTTAGCTAACAAAACACCAAGAGCAAAATCAAGAGGAAAAGTTCAAGATGCTTATGCAGATAAAACATGTGAAGCAGGAATTAAAAGATTATTACCATATGGTAACTAGAATTCAAAAATATTAAATTAGAATAAGGAGGCAGTGAAAATGGCAAGAGTTAAAACAGCAGTTATCACTCGTAAAAAACATAAAAAAATATTAAAAAGAGCAAAAGGATATTATGGAGCAAAACATTACAGATTTAGAATGGCTAAACAAGCTGTTATGAAATCAGGAATGTATGCTTATGTAGGAAGAAAAGACAGAAAAAGTAATTTCAGAAAATTATGGATTGCTAGAATTAATGCAGGAGCTAGAATGAATGGAACAACATATAGCAAAATGATCGCAGGATTAAAGAAAGCAAATGTTGTTATCAACAGAAAAATGTTAGCTGACCTTGCAATTACAGATCCAAAAGCTTTTGCACAACTTGCAGAAGTAGCAAAAAATGCGTAATTAATAATAAAAAAACAATACAGTCACTCTTGAATGTATTGTTTTTTTGTTTTGTAACAAGGGTAAGTTACCTTGTTGCAAAGTAACTCTGAACATATGGTAAAAACACTTTTCTTATTGTTCTAAAATTCTTTGTTTTCTATTTTATATAGTATTTCATACCAACCATAAACACGAGTAATGTTGTTACCAGTTAGTGTTTTGTTATATGGGTTATCAAAACATAAAACAGGTATTTTGGTTGATATATCTAATACATTAGTTGGAGAATCATCAATCATAACATCTATATTATTTCTTTTGCAATATGGAAGTTTGCTTCCAGCAGTGAATTCAAGACCGTCATATTCAATATCATTTTCTTTAAGCCAATTTTTAACCATTGTTTGCATTGTTCCATATGTTTCTGGTGGAAGTCCATCTTCATTTCTTGCAGTTATAATAAAGATTTTATGACCCTGTTTTCTCAATTTTTTTATAACCTCTGATGTAAAATCTCTTACTGGATATTTACTTGCATAATATGTTAAATATTCATTCCAAAATTTTTCTGCCTGCTCATCTGTAAGACCTAAGGCTTTTGCTTCATCATATTCATTTTCACAAATTTTAGTAGTGATATTGTTTTCATATCTAAACTTTGCACCAAAATCTATTATAAATCTTGAAATATCTGCAATAACTCCGTCTATATCTATTCCTATATTCATTTCAAATTCCTCCTTATTTTTGTGTACCTTGTTATTATAACGAAACAAATAAAAAAAGACAACTATATTTTGAAAATAGTTATCTTTTAAAATAGTTTATGAAGGCATAAGCAATATCTAGAAATCATTATTCAGCAAGTTTACTATTGCTTTTTGTAAGTGTAATTTGTTAAATCAGGTAATTTAACATCTTCACTAGTTACATTATTTAGCGTTATATTATATGTAACTGATTGAGTTAGTTGATTATTGTTATCATAAATTTCTTGTTTAACAAGTAATTTCCTTTCAATATCAATCCATACTACAGTTTTTTCAGATGAATTTTTATTTGTAAATTCAGAAACAATACATTTGGAATTATTATAATTCTCTTCTCTTAAAAATTTATATGTATAATTTCCAGAAAGATATATGTCTAAAGTATCAAGATCACTTGGTACAAACGAACTATCAACGTAGATTTTAGAATACTCGCTTATTATTTTATCTGAAGTTATCCATCTAATATCTGTTATATTATCACCTGTTTTATATATTATTTTTTTAATACCGTTATTAAAGATAATATTTTCGATAAAATTTGTGTTGTCAATATTTTTGCTGATAACAGCAGAATAATTAGTTTGATTTTTAGAATATTGATTTACTTTTTTTACAAATGCAAGGGAATGAGTATTGTTTTGATTAAGTATAAAATAAATTGAAAAAGATAGGATTAGTAAGAATATTACTAATAATAGAATTTTAGTTGATTTTTTCATAATTTTCCTCCGTTTATTTATAATGTTTGCTTGCTCAAAAATGAGCAAGCAAGTTTGGCTGATATGAACGTAGTAAAAGTTATTGCTGTGCTACAATATTTACTGCAAGTACGTGCTTAAAACTATTTGAAGATGTAATATCTACAACATAGTTAGAACCTTTTGTAATTGCAAAACTATTGCTTGTATGGCTTGAACCATCTGCTTTGCATTCAAAAGAAATTACTTTTGTTTTTATGTTTAGAATTCCAGTCTTTTTGTACACGTCTACTCGAATTGTACCAACTGATGAAGTATCAAGATTTTTGGCAGCAACGATAATTCTTGTATTGTTGCTGCTAAATGAAGGCTTGAAAGCTTTATCATTTATTTCCATACGGAAATTTGAATTAGTATAATCCAAAACAGATTTGTAACTGCGAGCAGAAAGAGTATCATTAAGTAAAACATTACTTGCAACATATGTGTTGCTACTATTATTATCTGCTTCTGCAGCAAATGATGTAATGTTAATACTTAGTGCAAGAACTGCTACAACAAAAATCTTTGATAAAATATTAAGTTTTTTCATGAACATCCTCCATAATGAAATGTTCATATCAGCCTATAATATAATAAGTTATACTAATAACTCATTATATACGTATATGTTTAAAATACATACTGTAATAATATACTAATTAAAGAATTAAGTCAAGAAAAATATTTCGACTTTCTTCGACAGTATTCGATTTTCGTACTATTGCTTTTTGATTTTTGGCTTTGCAATAAGAGAAGCAATATATCCAAAGAATATTGCAGCTGCAATTCCACCAGCAGAGGCTTTTACACCACCTATAAATGCACCAAGTAATCCAGCTGATTTAACTTCTTGAATTGCACCTTTTGCAAGATTTGCTCCAAATCCTGTAAGTGGAACTGTTGCACCACATCCAGCAAAATCAATAATATATTTGTAAATTCCAAGTCCACCAAGTATAGCACCTGTTGTAACAAATATAACTAAAATTCTTGCAGGAGTTAGCTTTGTTTTATCTATTAGTATTTGACCGATTATACAAATAAGTCCACCAACTACAAAACATTTGAGCATTTGCATCCAATCAATACTTTGTAGAAATTCCATAAAAACGTCCTTTCTTGCTTGCATATAAAATAAGCAAACAGTGTTAAAATTAATTTTCTATTGCAATTGCATGGGCAATTCCTGGGATAGATTCACCTTGTTGAGAACTTGTAGAGTTTGTTAATGCACCTGTTGCAATTAGTAAAATTTTATTTATTTTTTTATCCTTTAGCTGTTTAAAGAAATATCCGGAAAAAACAGTTCCACAACATGCACATCCACTTCCACCAGAATGTGTATCTTGTTTTTGCTTATCAAATATTAAAACACCACAATCGTTGTAGTTTGATTTTATATTATATCCTTTAGAAGATGCCATTTCTGTGACTATTTCTTTACCGATATGTCCTAAATCTCCAGTTATTATTGCATCATAGTAGCTTGGCTTTCTGCCTGTATCTTTAAGATGAGTTATTAGAGTATCAAGTGCAGCAGGTGCCATTGCAGCTCCCATGTTGTTTGCATCTTTTATACCCATATCAATTATTTTTCCTGGGGTAATATGAGTAATAAATGGACCTTTTCCAGATGCTGATACAATGGCTGCTCCTGAACCTGTTACTGTCCATTGACTTGTAGGAGGCCTTTGATTTCCAAGCTCTAATGGAAATCTAAATTGTTTTTCTGCACTACAAAAATGACTTGAAGTTGCACATAGTACATTTTTTGCAGCACCTGCTTCAACAAAAACACTGCCAAGGCAAAGACTTTCTACAAAAGTTGAACATGCTCCAAAAACTCCAAAAAATGGCATATTTAATTCTCTTAATCCAAAACTAGATGATATACATTGATTTAATAGGTCGCCTGCAAAACAATAATCTATTTGTGTTGCAGGAATTCCAGATTTTGAAATAACAGAATTTACATTTTCTTTGATTATCTTACTTTCAGCTTTTTCCCAGCTTTTTTCTCCCCAGAATTCATCTTCCAAACATTGATCAAAATATTTTGCAAGTGGACCTTGAGCTTCTTTTGGACCAACTATTGAAGATGTTTCAAGTATTGTAGGGGGATTATCAAACATAATTGTTTGAGTTCCAATGTGTCTCATTTTATTTTCATTCCTTTCATAAAATTAAATTCCATTAAATAATGTTGCAAGAATACCAATAATTACAGATGCAGAAATACCAAATACAAGTACAGGACCTGCTACTGTAAACATTTTTCCGCCAACACCCATTACATATCCTTCAGATTTGTATTCGATTGCAGGTGACACAATTGAGTTTGCAAATCCTGTGATTGGAACAAGTGAGCCTGCTCCTGCAAATTTTCCAATTTTATTAAAAATATTAAGCCCTGTAAGTATAGCTGCAATTCCTATTAAAATGATAGAAACAGTTGTTGAACAGGCGGTTTCTTCCATACCTTTGAATTTGCAAAAATCAAATATTATTTGACCTATACTGCAAATAAGACCTCCAACCCAAAAGGCATTAAAGCAATTTTTTAGAATAGGCGAATTAGGTGATTTTTGGTCAACATAATCGCTATATTCTTGTTTTGTTTCAATTGGTTTCATTTTTCTTTTATTTGCATAGTTTACCTACAATGTGATTATGGCAAGTCTGCTATGCAAAATACTCCTTTTTTAAGTATTTAGGCTTTTAAAATGGATACCTATAAACCATGTTTAATCTCTATCTCTGTCGATTATAAATGCAATGTCTAAATCCACATAATATTGAATTAGTTTTTTTCCATCAATTCGTGCTCTTTGGTCAAGTACTCTAACAGATGATAAATAATCAAGAGTTTTAGATGCTTCTGCAACTGCTTGTACAACCGCATCTTTCCATGAAACTGTTGATGTTCCTGTGATTGTTAAATGTTTTTCTATTCCCAACTAAAATCAACCTCCATTAATTAAAATATATCTATATATTTTCCAAAAAAGTTTAATTTATACAAAAAAATAATGGTTGTCAAAAGGAACGTAGCTTTTTGACAACTTATATAAAAAATTTGCAAAAAATATGTTATTTTTTGATATAATATGATATAGTAGTAAAAAAAACAAAGGAGAGGGCAAATGTCAAGAAGAGAAAAAAGAATGGAAAAACCAAAGAGTAAAATATTTAGCAAATTGATAGTAACAGTTCTATTTTTAGTAAGTGTTGTGTTTGTTTTAAAATATGCATATAATTATGTTAGAAATGATGTAACAGATAAAATTAATTTAGTAATAAATAACAATAATATAACGACATCTCTAAAGAAAGACGTATTTGTGAAAGATGGTGTTGTATATATTTCTAAAGAAGATATACAAAATTTCTTTGATCCATATATATATTATGATAGTAAATACAATCAAATAATAACAGGTTCAGACACAAAAATTGCATCTATGGTAGTTGGAGAAAACAAAATAACAAACAATGGCTCTAATGTTAATATTTCTGGAAGTGTAATTCAAAAAAATAAAACTTATTATATTCCATTTTCTGCGATTGATAATGTATATAATACAAAAACAAGTTATGTAGATAAAACAAATACAGTTATAATTGATTCACTCGATAGAAAATATGTTGTGGCAGATAGCAACAAAAATAACAGTATTAAGCAAGAAAGAACATCAATATCAAGAACTGTGGATAAGATAGAGGCAGGAGATAGTGTAACTGTAGTTACAAGCAGTATAAAAGATGGAGATGACTGGGTTAAAGTAAGAACTAGTACAGGAAAACTTGGATATGTAAAGCAAAGTAGTCTTTCAAATAGCATAACAATAAGAGAAGATATGACTTTTGAAAAACAAATTCCAGAGAGTGAAAATATAAGCATGATATGGGAATATTTTTCAGAATATGGCTCAGCACCTACAAGACAGGGAAAATTGCAAGGAGTAAATGTTGTTTCTCCAACATTCTTTACATTAAAAGATGAAGGAAAAGGAGAAGTAATAGAAAATGTAGGAAATTCTGGAACTGCATATATAACATGGGCACACAATAATGGCTATAAAGTATGGCCAAGTATTTCAAATAATTCATATATAAATACAACATCAGACATTATGAGAGATTACAAATTAAGACAAAATTTAATAAATAAGATAGTAAGTCTTGTTGTAAAATATGATTTAGATGGAATAAACATTGATTTTGAAAATATGAAAGCAGAGGATAAATCATTATTTAATAGATTTATTATAGAACTTACACCAAGATTAAAAGAATATGGAAAGGTTGTGTCTGTAGATGTTACAGCACCAGATGGAAGTGAAAATTGGTCTATGTGTTATGACAGACACACAATAGGAAAAGTTGCAGATTATATTGTGTATATGGCATATGACCAAAATGGAGATAGCAAAGAAGGCACAACAGCAGGATGTGATTGGACAGAGGTAAATATAAAGAAATTTGTTGGAACGCAGGAAGAAATAGATTCTAAAAAAGTAATACTTGCAGTGCCATTTTACACTAGAGTTTGGTACACAAATGAAAATGGACAGAAAAGATCTGTTGCGGTAGATATGAAAAGACTTGATCAAATAATTCCAAGTGGTAGCAAAAAAACATGGGATGACAGTTTAAAGCAATATGTAACAGAGTACACAAAAAATGGAAGAAAATATAAAGTATGGATAGAAGATGAAAAATCACTTGATGCGAAATTATCACTTATTTCTGAGTACAACCTAGCAGGTGCTGCTTACTGGAAAAAAGACTCAGAACCAAACAGCATTTGGAATATGATATCTAATAAATTAAATGTAAAATAAAAAAGAATAAATAATAAAAGTACCTCATATATATAGAAAAAGCAAGCAGTATATAGGAGGTACTTTTGTGATAGTTGGATATATAAAAAAGCAAGATAAGCCAATTGAGTTGATAGATAAAATAAAGTATTTTTTTAAAATTGTTAAAGTAACGCAGTGCAATATGGGGTATGTTTTAGAAATTCCTTTTAAAGGTAGCACAGATAAAATGATAAATAAGGTTTCAAAAATCATAAAAAAACTTGAAATAGATAATATAGTTTTTTCTAACGAATTAATTTACACAGAATTTTCTTTTAGAGTTATTAATAACTTGGACAAGGGAACTGTATGTGATGGCAGAAAACTTATGATTTATATGCAATATGATATCCTGATATATATTTTAAATATTCAAAATATTGATGTTAACAATGCAGATGTTTACTTTTTGATAAAAAAGGATAATGATTTAAATTTACAATTTTTATCAAAATTTATTGAAAATTGTAAAACTGTTAATATTGTAACAAATGATATAGCTAGATTTAAAGAAGTACAAGAAAGAATATATGAAAATGAAAATATACTCATTGGAATATCAAACAATAAAAGTAAAGCGTTAAAAAGAGCGAGATATATTTTGAACGTTAATATGGATGAAAATGATATAAAAAAATACAAGATAAATCGAGATGCAATTATTATTAATTTGAAAAATATGGT
Organism: uncultured bacterium; assembly: GCA_905214245.1. Taxonomy (GTDB): domain Bacteria; phylum Bacillota; class Clostridia; order TANB77; family CAG-508; genus CALXVA01. The sequence goes on along the minus strand of CAJMLO010000001.1, from coordinate 50,226 downwards.
GTACTATAATAATCCTGGATTTAATGGGATAAATATAAATTATATGCAAATCTCTTTGCCAGATGAATATATAGAACAATTTGAGTGCATAAATAATCAGAATGAATTTGACTTAACAAAATTGTATGAAGTATATTTAATGCAAAAATTGAACACAGAAAAACGAAGGTTAAATGTATTAAAATGTGAAAAAGTGGAAAATATAGAAGAAAAAATAATTAAACAAGATGGCATAAAAATAACCGGTCTTATAGGAAATAATGGTCGAATAGGCGAAAGTGAGTTTGTTAAAATTTCTACATTAAACAACTTGACAAAATATAAAAATTAGTTTAATATATATCGAGTTATTTAATATAACAATTAATTTAACGTTATACATAAAGAAGGAGGCAGATACAGTATGGACTCAGAAAAAGAAGTATTATTGACACAAGAAGGATATGATAATCTAGAAAAAGAACTTGAATATTTGACAACTGAAAAAAGAGGAGAAATAGCAGAAAGAATTAAAATAGCACTTGGATTTGGTGATTTATCAGAAAATTCTGAATATGATGAAGCAAAGGGAGCACAAGCTGCAAACGAAGCTAAAATAGCAGAATTAGAAAACAAATTAAGATATGCTAAAATTATAGATGAATCAGAAATAGATACAAAAACTGTACAAGTTGGAAATACAGTAAAAATATTAGATGTAGAGTTTGATGAAGAAGAGACATATACAATTGTTGGTTCTACAGAAGTTGATTTATCTCAAAACAAAATATCAAATGAATCTCCAATTGGATCAGCTCTTTTAGGTGCAAAAAAAGGCCAAACAGTTGAAGTTAATGCTCCAGCAGGAGTTATAAAATACAAAATTGTATCAATTACAAAATAAAGAAGTGGCTTTACCACATGTGCAGTAGTGCCAAAGAAATACGCACAGCCAAAGGTAACCTAAACTTATTGTAAAAATAATAAAAAAGCGGAAATCATTCCGCTTTTTTATTTTAAATGCTTTCTAAAGCAAGTTTAATCATATCATTTAATGATTTTTCTCTTTCTTCAGAAGTACTTTCTTGATTTTTATAGTGAGAATCAACTACAGTAAGTAGACAAGATGCTTCTTTTCCAAAATATTTTGCCATATAAAATAGAGCAAAAGCTTCCATTTCACAAGCTATAATATTCAAATCTTTTGGAAAACGATTTATAAAGCTTTCTATATCGTCTAAATATCCATCAAAACATTCATTACATAGAGTATTTCCTTTTATATACGGAATATTAATTTTCTTTGCTGTTTCTTCAATCTTATCATTTAATTCTTTACTTGCCTCGGCAATGTGACAATCTTGTTCATCCCAAGAGTGTGCAAAATTTGCCTCTGTATAAGATTTATCTACTAAAATTGTATCAAATAAATTTAAATCCTCATTATATGCTCCACACGAACCTATACGAATAATTCTTTCAACTCCGTAAAATTTAAATAATTCATATGAATAAATTCCCATGCTTGGCATTCCCATTCCAGATGAAAATACAGTTACTTTTTTTCCTTTATATGTTCCAGTATATGCAAGCATATTCCTTACGGTATTTACAAGTTTTGCATTTTCTAAAAAATTCTCTGCTATATATTTTGCACGAAGCGGATCACCTGGCATTAAAACAGTTTTTTCTATATCACCGATATTGGCATTGCAGTGTATTGACATAAATTTTCCTCCTTTTTGTTTGATGCTACTAATATATCACATTTTTTATAAATTAATCAATATATGATGTGCTAAATTGCTAAGGAGTCATTACTGGATACTGTTTTATAAAAGACGTGTAAGCACAATATAATATTTCAAGGAAACGCGCAGCGACCAAACGAAGCCGAAGGCTGAGTGCGATTCGAGCAGCCGTCAATCAATTTTGATTGGCTGCGAACGGCAAGTTTCTAAGAAATATTATATTGCTTACACTAATATAAAACTTATACCATAAGTAAATTATAAATAATGTGAAAAATATGTGAAAATTACATTTATGTATTGACTTTTTTTATTAATAGGTATATAAATATTAGCAGTCACTTATGAAGATTGCTAAAAACAAAAAGCAATAAAATTAATGCAATTAGCATATATAATATAAGTGAACATTGCTGCAATATTTTGCAGGAAAAAGAAAGGAATGTGATTTACATGTTAAAACCATTATCAGATAGAGTGGTAATAAAAATGTTAGAAAGTGAAGAAACAACAAAAAGTGGAATTATACTTTCTGGAAATGCAAAAGAAAAGCCACAAATTGCAGAGGTTATTGAAGTAGGACCTGGCAAAGAAATAGAAGGAAAATTAAGCAAAATGCTTGTAAAAAAAGGCGACAAAGTTGTTGTAAACAAATATGCTGGAACAGAGATTAAATACGAAGGTCAAGACTTAATTATAGTTAAACAAGATGATATTTTAGCAATTGCTGAATAAAGAATTTGGGAGGTATTATTATGTCAAAAGAGATTAAATTTGGTGAAGATGCAAGAAAAAGTTTATTAAATGGTGTAAATAAATTAGCAGATACAGTTAGAGTTACAATGGGACCAAAAGGAAGAAATGTTGTACTAGATAAAAAATTTGGTGCACCACTTATTACAAATGATGGTGTAACTATTGCAAAGGAAATTGAACTTGATGATCCATTTGAAAATATGGGAGCTCAAATTGTAAAAGAAGTTTCTATAAAAACAAACGACATTGCAGGAGATGGTACTACAACAGCTATGGTTTTAGCTCAAAGCATGGTAAAAGAAGGAGTTAAAATGGTTGCTGCAGGAAATGATCCAATGGCAATTAAAAGAGGTATGGACAAAGCAGTAGCAGGAGCAGTAGATGCTTTAAAAGAAATTAGCTCACCTGTTAACGGAAAAGAAGATATTGCAAGAGTTGCAAGCATTTCTGCAAACAATGACGAAGTTGGAGAACTTATTTCAGAAGCAATGGAAAAAGTTTCAAAAGATGGAGTTATTACAATTGAAGAGTCAAAAACTTCTCAAACAGAATTAAATGTTGTTGAAGGTATGCAATTTGACAGAGGATATGTATCACCATATATGGTAACAGATACAGAAAAAATGGAAGCTATTATTGATAATCCATTTATATTAATTACAGATAAAAAAGTAAGCAATATTCAAGAAATTTTACCATTACTTGAAGAGCTTATGAAACAATCTGGCAAACTTGTTATGATTTGTGATGATGTGGATGGTGAGGCATTATCAACACTTATCTTAAATAAATTAAGAGGTGTGTTAAATGTTGTTGCTGTAAAAGCTCCTGGATATGGAGACAAGAGAAAAAATATGCTATCTGATATTGCAATTCTTACAGGTGGAGAAGTTATTTCTTCTGATTTAGGAATGGAACTTAAAGATGTTCAAATATCTCAACTTGGTAGAGCAAAACAAGTAAAAGTTCAAAAAGAACATACTATAATTGTTGATGGAATGGGAGATAAAGCTCAAATTTCAGCAAGAGTAAGTCAAATAAAAGCTCAACTTAAAGAAGAACTTAGCCAATTTGAAAAAGAAACATTACAAGAAAGACTTGCTAAAATAGCAGGTGGTGTTGCTGTTATTGGTGTAGGTGCTGCAACAGAAGTTGAAATGAAAGACAGAAAATTAAGAATAGAAGATGCTTTATCTGCAACAAAAGCAGCTGTAGAAGAAGGAATTGTAGCAGGTGGTGGAACTGCATATGTAAACATTATTCCAAAAGTTGCAAAAGTAGTAGAAACATTAGAAGATGATGAGAAAATTGGTGGTAAAATTATTCTAAAAGCATTAGAAGAGCCAGTTAAACAAATTGCTATAAATGCAGGATTAGAGCCAGCAGTTGTACTTGAAAAAGTAAAAGCAAGCGAAGTTGGTGTTGGATTTGATGCAGCTAAGACAGAATATGTTGATATGAAAAAAGCTGGAATAGTTGATCCTACAAAAGTATCTCGTAGTGCTATTCAAAATGCAGAATCAATTGCATCAATGATTTTAACAACAGAGAGCTTAGTAACAGACAAAAAAGAAAAAGAATGTGGATGTGGAGGAGCACATCAAGATGCTCAAGACATGAGCGGTATGTATTAATAATTGTCAATAGGGACGTAGCTTTTCGATAACATTGGGTAATAAAATGTCAAATTTATTGTAAAAATGTTGCGGAAGTACTATAAAAAATGTGAAACAAAATGATAGAAATATCATAAAAAATGTTTCACATTTTTTTATATACATGGTATAATAGGCAGTAAATGATTTTGAGGACAAATTATTCGAAAATAAAATAGAGAAAATAATAATTATCGAAAGGCAGTAATAATATGGAATACAAAGAAAATAAAGTGGCTTTTTGCACATTGCGGATGTAAGGTTAATCAATATGAAACAAATGCAATGATGCAATCATTTATAAATCACGGATACAAAGTAGTAGAATTTGATGAACTTGCAGATATATATGTTATAAATACTTGTACAGTAACAAATATGGCAGATAAAAAATCACGTCAAATGTTTCATAGAGTAAAAGAAAAAAATCCAGATGCAATTTTGGTTGTAGTTGGATGTTATGCTCAAGTTGCAAAAGATGAACTTGAAAAAATGAATCAAATTGACCTAATACTTGGTACAAACGAGAAAAGAGATATCGTGCAATATGTTGAAGCATATATGCAAGATGAAGAAAGCATTTTATCTGTTTCTGATGTACTTCACGAGAAAGAATTTGCCGATTTTGGAACTGTTACATATACAGAAAAAACAAGAGCCGTTATAAAGGTTCAAGATGGATGTGATAGATTTTGTTCATACTGTTTAATTCCATATGCTAGGGGAAGAGTAAGAAGTAGAAGGCCAGAAAGCATTTTAGATGAAGTTTCTAAAAATGCTGAAAATGGCATTGAAGAGGTTGTTATAACTGGAATTCATATTGCATCATATGGAAAAGATTTTAGAGAAGATACAATAAAAGAGATTAACGAAAAATTAAATGAGCAAAAAGATGAATATAGGTTGATTGATCTTCTTGAAGATATGAATAAAATAGAAAAAATAAAGAGAATTCGTTTGGGCTCTTTAGAACCTAAGCTTATTACAGAAGAATTTGCTAAAAGGTTATCTAAACTTGATAAGATATGCAATCATTTTCATTTATCACTTCAAAGTGGTTGCACAGAAACTTTAAAAAGAATGAACCGCAGATATACTGCAGAGGAGTTTAAGGAAGTAACTCAAATTCTTAGAAAATATTATCCTAATGTATCGCTTACAACAGATGTAATTGTTGGATTTCCAGGAGAAACTGATGCAGAATTTAATGAAACATATGAGTTTTTGAAAGATATAAAGTTTTATAAAATGCACATTTTTAAGTATTCTCCAAGAAAAGGTACAAAGGCAGCTGTTATGCCTAATCAAATTGATGGAAATGTTAAAGAAGAAAGAAGCAAAAAGCTTATAGAGTTATCTGATGAATTTGAAAACATGTATAATAAAGAATATGTTGGTAAAGAAGTAGAGGTTCTTTTTGAGGAAAATCATCAAGAAAATGATGAGCATTATATTAAAGGGCACACTACAAATTACATTGTTGTTAAAGTAAAAAATAATGATGATATGATTAAGGAAAATAGTATTCAATTTGTAAGAATTATAGGAACTGATAAGACAGAACTTATAGGAGAAAAAGTTTGAAGATAATTGATACTTAATGTAAAATGTGTTATTATATTTATATGTGAAGAATTTATAATTAAAGGAGAGATGAGAGTTATGGCAAAAAAACAACATGATATAGGAAGAATTGCAACAAAAATTATTGCAGGATTTTTAGCAGTACTAATGGTAGCAGCATTTGCAGGTACACTAATTTATTATTTAGTTGTTGCATAATTTTAATTTAAAATATCTAGAGAAAAAAGGAGAAATATGGAAGGTTTTTCAATTAGTTTTAGTGATTTATGGCAGAGGGTAGTAAGCTATTTTACTGAAATTGCATACAATCCATTTAGATTTGTAACTATGGTTTTGGATGTTTGTATTGTTATTTTTGTATTATATAAATTTGTGAAATCTGCAAGACATTCAAGAGTTTGGCAACTTTTAAAAGGAATTGTTTTTATAATTTTAATTACAATTTTAAGTGATGTATTACAATTTAAAATACTTAACTATATTCTTACATCTTTTATGCCATATGGTGTAATTGCACTTATTGTTATATTTCAACCAGAACTTAGAAGGATACTTGAACAAATTGGTACAAGCAAATTTATAAGATATTTTGGAATTGGTGTAGAAAAAGATGTTGCATCAAAAATGAAAGAAGATATTTATAAGATTGTTATAGCTGCAAAAGAACTTTCGAATGAGAAAATTGGTGGACTTATTGTTATTGAAAGAGATATACAAATAAATGATATAATGGATTCTGGCGTTAGAATTGATGCAGATGTTTCGCCACAATTGCTTGTTAATTTATTTGTACCTAAAACACCACTTCATGATGGAGCTGTTATAATAAGTAATAATAAAATTGCGGCAGCAGCATGTATTTTACCTCTTGCAGATGATAAGGATATGGCAACTGGTCTTGGAACACGACATAGAGCAGCTCTAGGAATATCAAGAGAAACTGATGCTATTGCTGTTGTTGTATCAGAAGAAACTGGTAAAATTTCAATTGCAAAAGATGGTACATTAATTGCAGATTTGAAAGAAGATGCACTTAAAAATATTCTTATTAAAAATGTGATTACAAAAAGATTTACACCAGAAAATAATCTTGCTGATAATACAAAAAGACTTATAAGAAAAAGAGCAAAAAAGGAAAAAGAATAATGCGAAATATTAAATTAACTATTGAATATGATGGAAAAGACTTTAATGGGTGGCAAAAGCAACCTGGCAAACTTAATATTCAGGGAGAAATAGAAAGAGCTATTAAGTGCATCACTAAAGAGGATGTTGAACTATATGCTTCTGGCAGAACAGATGCAGGAGTTCACAGTTTTGGACAAGTTGCAAATTTTAAAACAAATAGCAATATTCCTATTTCTAAAATGGCACTAGCAATAAATTCTCAGGTAAAAAATTCTATAAGAATTGTCAAGGCAGAGGAAGTTGACGAGAATTTTCACAGTAGATATTGCTGTAAAAGAAAAACATACAGATATGTTATAAATAATTCTGTTTGCGGAAGTAGTATTTATAGAAATTTAGAATATCATATGCCTATAAAACTGGATGTAGACAAGATGAAAAAAGCAATAAAATATTTTGAAGGAGAACATGATTTTAAGGCCTTTAAATCTTCTGGTACAAGTAGTAAAAGTAGTGTTAGAACTATTTATAAAGCTGAACTTAAACAAGACGGAGATAGAATAATTATAGAACTTACAGGAAATGGTTTTTTATATAATATGGTTCGAATAATTTCTGGAACACTTGTTGATGTGGGACTTGGAAAGATTGCTCCTGATTCAATTCCAGAAATTATAGAGAAAAAAGATAGAACAAAGGCTGGAAAAACACTTCCACCTCAGGGATTATTTTTATTAAAAGTGGAATATGAAAATTGAAATAATCACATAAATTTTAAAGCTAACATAAAATATACAAAAAAGATGAAGGAGACAGATTTTATGAATATTTTATTGTTAGCTTTTGCTATACCTGTTGCTACAGTTCTTTTAGCAATTGTTCTTCAGAAAGTTTTAAAATGTCCTCTTCTTGTTGCATTTACTTTTTTTGCGGTTTTGCTTATAATAACATATGCAGTATTTGATTCATCATTTTTGGTGTATGCAATACTATATACTATTTTGGCTTATGTTACGGCATTAATTACAAAATTGATATGCTGTTTTTTAACAAGATTTAATTTATATTCTAGTGCTTCAAACCAAAGCACTAATGAGCCAATTGTGGTATTTACTAATGCAAATCAAGTTAATTGTTGCTCTCGAAATTCGCAAAATGGTAGAATTACAGGAAGATGTTGCTGTAGAAGATAAACATACCTAAATGACAAATATTACATTTATATTACAATAATATTAAGTTTCTGTGACAGAAATATTAATATTATTGTTTTTTTGCTATTATTGTTGTACAATTAATTAATAAATGGTATTTTGTCAAATTATAAGGAGGAATATAAAAATGGCAGTTAATCCAATGCAAAGAAAAGCAAACAATTCATTTCTTTTAGGAATTTTAATAACACTTTTGATAACAGGTGTTATTATCGCAATTTTATTATTGCAACTTTCAAAATTAAATAAGCAAATTAAAACAGAAACAGCAAGCAGAGTGTATGGCTACATGGTAACTTCAGATGTTAAATCAGGATCTGAAATTAATTCATCTCAAATTAAAAGTGTAGAAATTAATTCTGCTGTTAAATCTGATGTTATATATACATCTGCAAATGCAGATACAACAGGAGCTTTGTTCCCAGCAGGACAAAAAGCAAAGGTTGATTTACATGCAGGAACAATCCTTACAAAAGACTTGACTTATGAGGATGAAGCACTTTCTGCAGATGTAAGAAAAGTAGAATATAATATAATTACACTTCCATCACAAATACAAACAGGAGATTATATTGATGTGCGTTTGACACTTCCTGGTGGACAAGACTACATAGTTGTATCTCATAAAAAAGTTGAAATACCAACGATAAGTGGTGTTGATTCTGAAAGTTGTATTTGGATGCAACTTAGCGAGGCTGAAATTTTAACTATGAGTAGTGCAATAGTTGAAGCATATCAAATGGAGGGTGCAAAACTTTATGCTACAAGATATGTAGAAGCTGGATCACAAACAGCAGCTGCTGTTACATATTTGCCATCTGATGAGGTTATTGCTCTAATGAACAAGGATTCAAATATTGTTCAAGAAGCTAAAAATGCAATATTCGCAAGAACTCGTACAGATGAAAAAAGTACAATAAGAAACCCAATTAATAATGCTAAAAATAATGAAAATGCACATGACAATTTAGTTGATGGCGTAAAATCTGAGGTTCAAGGGTTACAAGAAGAAAGACAAAAATACTTAGAGTCTTTAGGATTAGAATAATATTGGAGGAAAGATGAGAAAGATAGGTTTTATAGGATGTTATGATAAAACGGATTTAATTATATATATAGCAAGAATACTAGTTGGAGCAGGCAAAAAGGTTCTTGTAATTGATAGTACTATTAATCAAAAAGCAAAGTATGTTGTTCCTGTAATTAAACCTACAACATCATATGTCACAGATTTTGAAGGAATAGATGTTGCTGTAGGATTTGAAAATTATAATGAAATAAAGGGATATTTAGGAATGCCACTTCATGCTGAACTTGATTATGAAATTGCTTTAGTTGATGTAGATAATTATGAAGGAATTGAAAATTTTAAATTACTAGAAGCTGAGAAAAATTATTTTGTTACATCTTTTGATTCTTTCTCTTTAAAAAAAGGATTAGAAATATTAAGTGGACTAAATCAAGTACTTAAACTTACAAAAGTTCTATTTTCAAGAAACGCAACAAATGAAGAAGATGAATATTTAAATTATTTATCACTTGGCTATAAACTTGAATGGGATAATGAAAAAATTTACTTTCCATTTGAAGTTGGGGACCAAAGTGTTATTATGGAAAATCAAAGAGTTTCGAAAATAAAATTTAAAAAACTAAGTATTCAATATAAAGAAGCTTTAATGTACATAGCAGAAGAAATTTTAGGCGAAAGTTCTTATACTGAGATTAAGAAAATTTTTAAACAATTAGAAAAAGGAGTATAGAATGGCAATTATTACATTTAAAAGTAATGAAATAAAAGAAACAGCTCAGACATTGTCTATTGCTGCGGTTGCAACTCAAATGGCTATTGAACATAATGTTAAAATCTTAGTTGTTTCTACAAATTTTAAAGACACGACACTTGAAGAATGCTTTTGGGAGGTTGGAAAAAAGGCACCAGTTGCTAGCATTTTTGGAAAGAATGTAAATGTTGGAATTGAAAGTGGAGTAGAAGGTTTGATGAGGGTTCTTGCAAGTAATAAAACAAGCCCAGAAATAGTAAGAAATTATTCTAAAATAATTTTAAGAGATAGACTTGATCTTCTTCCATCACCAACTGTAACAGACTATGTCGACTACCAAAATGTTGCAACAGCTTATCCAGACATTTTGCAAGTTGCAAATAGATATTATGATATAATTTTAGTGGACTTATGTAAAAGGATGCCAAGCAGTCTTGCTGAAAATATAATTCAAATGTCTGATATTGTTGTTGTAAACATGACACAGAGATTAAAAAGTATAGATGATTTTATTGAATTAAGAGAAGAAAACGAATTTTATAGAAGAAAAAATATAATGCTTTTAATTGGAAGGTATGATGCTTTTTCAAAATATAATGTTAAGAACATATCAAGATATATGAAAGAAAAGAAACTTGTTAATGTAATTCCTTATAACACATTGTTTTTTGAAGCATGTTCTGAAAGCAAAATAATTGATTTCTTTTTAAAACTTAGAAATTTAGATGAAAATGATAGAAATTACTTATTTATTAAAGAGGTAAGCAACATGGTGGGAGCTATTATATACAAAATACAAGAATTACAAATGAAATCATAATCCTTAATTTTGAGAAAGGAGACTTAAAAAATGAATTTACTGTTAACAGTAGCAGTACTTGTAATTGCAGTTTTTCTTTTAATTAAATTCTTAAAGAAAAGAAAGAATGAAGAAGCAGATAATAAGTTACAGGTTGATGATAAGACATATACACTAGATATGATGAAAGCTTTTGTAAAGAAAAGACTTGACGAAATTACTAAAATAAATTTGTATGATATTGGTCTTTCTGAAGAAGAATTAAAAAGAAGAAAACAGAAAAAGTATGAGTTAAAGAAAGCCTTGAAAGGATGTACATATGGTGATGTTAATGATAAAAAATATATTAAAGAATTAATATATGATTTACTATATAGAGAATATGGAGTTGACGAAACAAATGTATCAAAGGCAATTCCTTTTGATATTCCATCACTTTTAACTGCACAAGACAAATTTGATATAATTTTATATATGTACAAAAATGAATTTGGATATGAAGCACTGGCTGAAATTATAAATAAATATTCTTTAGATGATTTAAAATATGTAGAAGGAGATGCAAAACCTTCTTATGTAATTACACCGGATGAAATTAATGATATTTATGAAAAAGAAAATTTCATGCTAACACTTGAAGATAAATTAAACATTGTTGTTCAAAGAATTTATCAATCATATAAAGGATACAGTAGTATTGATGAAATAAGAGATATGAATATTGATGGTATCTCTGGTGGTGTATCAGGACTTCCAGAATCATTTTTAAGTCAAGTTGCACAAACAGATGGTGATTACTTAAATCAAATTGCAGAACATAAAGTGCCACGTGCTTGTGATAGTATTTGGATAATGTTCCATGGTAAGTCAATTCGTTTAGCGTTTTTATCATTTGGAACAGAAGCAGAGCTAAAAAGAGTTTGTCAAAATATTTACAAATATAATAACCCAGGTCAATTATCTGATACAAATGGTTATAAAATCAACGAAATGAAAGATGGTTCTCGTGTCGTTGTTGTTAGACCAAGTATGTCTGAGACATGGGCATTCTTTGTAAGAAAATTTGATGTTAAGCGTGCTACTTTGGAACAAATTATCAAGTTCCCAGGTAAGGATGATGCAATAGATTTACTAAAATATTTAGTAAAAGGTGCAAGAATTATATCACTAACTGGTGAGCAAGGTTGCCGGAAAAACAACAATGCTTATGGCTATGATTGAAAATATATATGAAACTATGAACCTTCGTATTACAGAGACTGCGTTCGAGCTTCATTTAAGAAAAATTTATCCAACAAGAAATATTTTGTCAATGCGTGAGACAGAAACTGTTTCTGGACAAGATTGTTTGGACGTACAGAAAAAAACTGATGGTTCTGTTAATATCATTGGTGAGGTTGCAACAGATCCCGTAGCATCTTGGATGATTCAATCTGCACAGGTTGCATCTAAATTTACATTGTTTACTCACCATGCTAAAACCTTTCCAGATTTAGTAACAGCACTTCGTAACTCTATGCTTAGAGCAGGTGTGTTCAAAGACGAAAAAACTGCAGAAGAGCAAGTTGTTCAAGTTTTAAACTTTGATATTCACTTGGTAAAAGACTTTAGAGGTAGAAGATATATAGAAAGAGTAACAGAATGTATTCCAGTTGAAGATAAAAATGAATATACATTTGACCATAGAAAAGAGAAAACACTTGAAGGTAAACTTGATAAATTTATGGACAATGCCACATATTATTTTACAAAAACAACTAACAGAGAATTATACCATTATGTAAATATACTAGAATATCATGATGGAACTTATGTATTAACAAATCCAATTTCTGATAAGAATATTCGTGAAATGAGAATTAACATGGATGACAACGACGTTGGAGCATTTGATGAATTTTTAGAGAGAGTTTGGGGAATTGATACAGATAAATTTAAAGAAAAAGTTGAAGATGAGAAAACACAAGACGAAAAACCAAAAAGAAGAGGTAGAAAACCTAAAACAGTAGAAAAATAAAATAGGAGGTGTTTAAAGTACAAATATGAATAGCAAAATATTAACATACTTTCTTATAGGAATAGGAGTATTATTTGGTATTGTTGTAATTGCGTATATGATTTTAAGAAAAAAATTAAACACCTCTGAGGCAAGAGAAATACAACAATTAAGACAAGGTACGCAGGAAAAAACTTTTTCAGCAGAAATATTATATCAAAAATTATATGTGATATATTTAAAAACACCGTTTATAAAAAAATACTTACTAAAAATAAGACGTAGGCTTGAAATTATAAATATTGATGATGAATATTTAACAAGAAAACAAGCTTCAAAAATACTTACAAATACGCTTTTAATAATGATACCTATTACATTGCTAATAATTATGTTTACAAGAAACAACTATTTAGTATTATCATTTTTATTAGTTTTTGAAGTATTTATGGTTGATACATTTATAGACGGAATGGTTGATAAGATTGATAATAAACTTTTGAAAGAACAAATAAATTTCTTTTCTGAAATAAGACATGCTTATCACGAATTTAATATGGTTGAAGAGGCAATATATCAAGTGGCTCAGGATGATGATGCTCCAGAGATGTCAAGACAAGCTGAAAAAATTTATGAAGTACTTATTTCAAATGATCCTGAATCTGAACTTGAAAAATACTATGATGTTGCACCTAACAGCTATTTAAAAGAATTCGCAGGTGTATCATATTTGACAAAAGAATTTGGTGATAGAACTGTAAATGGTTCTTCATTATATTTAAAAAACTTAAATAATATAACACAAGAAATGCAACTTGAAATATTAAAAAGGGACAAACTTGATTATGTATTTCAAAGTTTATCAATAATTTCAATTGTGCCTATTTTGGCAATTGAACCAATAAAGAACTGGGCTGTGTCACAGTTTAGCTTTACATCATCTTTTTATAATGGAAAAGGTGGTATGCTAATGCAAATTTTAGTATTATTACTAACTTTTGTATGCTATATTTTAATTCGAAAATTAAAAGACAATGGTTCAACAAAGATGAACACAAAAAATACAGAAAATCCTTGGCAAGCAAAGCTTTATAAAATAAAGCCAATTAAGGCTTTTATAGACTTGTTTATTCCAAATGAGGGTACAAGAGAATATAGAAAATTAAAGAACAGTTTGAAAAAAGCTGCCTCAAAAGATAAAATAGAATGGCTTTATATAAATAGAATTTTACTAGGAATTGCCGTGTTTGTGGTGTCGGTTGTTGTTGTAGCACAACTACACAGAATAACCATTAATAATGTTTATACAAATCCAACAACAACATATGATATTATTGGATCAATGTCAAATAAAGATACTAAAACTGCAATGGAGCTAACAAAGTCTGATAATCAATACATAAATCATTTTAAAGGAAACACAAAAGTTGAACAAAAAGATATTAAGAAAATAATGGAAAGAGGTACTATAAACAAAGATTATGTTAATAGTAGTTCGGATGAAATAGACACTGCGGCAGAAAGAGTTTATGGGAAAATTAAAACAGTTAATACTGAAAATATGAAGTGGTTTGAATTACTACTTGCAATGGTATTTGGAGTTATTGCATACAATGCACCTGTATGGATGCTAACATTTCAAGCAAAAATGAGACAATTGGAAATGGAAGATGAAGTAATGCAGTTCCAAACAATTATCTTGATGCTTATGAAGATAGAGAGAGTAAATGTTGAAATTATACTTGAATGGCTAGAAAGATATGCAAATATTTTTAAAGAGCCAATAAGTAAATGTGTAAACAATTATGAAAGTGGTCCATGGGAAGCATTGGAGCAACTTAAAGAAGACGTTGCATATCAAGACTTTATTAGAATTATAGAAAGTTTACAGGCTGCAGTCGAGAAAATTCCTATTGCAGACGCATTTGATGAGCTTGATACAGAAAGAGATTATTACCAAGCTAGAAGAAAGGAATCAAATGAAAGATTAATAACAAAAAAAGGTATGATAGGAAAAGCAATTGGATTTGCACCTATGATTGTACTTTTTGTTGGATATTTGATTATTCCATTGGTATTTATCGGAATGCAAAGTATGTCAACGTCTTTGAATTCAGTTAAATCAAAATACTAAATCTAGTTGAAAGGAAGCAGATAAATTTATGGAGAATGCATCAAAAGCTTTAATAATGGCTGGTTCTATATTAGTTGCATTACTAATTATTGGACTAATAACACTCTCATATAACCAAATATCAAGCATTAGACAAACAAAAGCTAATGCTGATGCTTCTACTAAACTTACAGATTATGCTAAAAGATTTGAACAGTATAATACTTCAATTTATGGAAGCGAATTATTATCACTTGGAAATTTACAATTAGACTATAATTATAGACAAGCAGAGCTAAGTGGATATAAGCCTGTAACTATAGTAGTAAAAATTACAAAAGAAATAAATGAAAATGGAAGGGTATATCTTTCAAAAGGTGAACAAAATGTTTCAAGTGTAAGAGAAGGAATATCAAACATGGAAGACACTATATCTAAATATGAACAAGATAGTAATGGATATGAGAATAAAAAGGATAAAAATAAACGTAGTGTAAAATATTATGCTCAATTAACTAACAGACAGATTGCAACATTATTTGATATAAGCTTTTTAAGTTCAGAATTAGATTATGAAATTGGAGATAGATTATCTAATGAATTAGATAATCCAAAAACAGCTAAACTTTTGAAAGATATAGAAAAATATAAAAACATAAAAACAACTTATACAGAATTTAAAAATACAAGATTTACTTGTAACAGAGCCACATATGATGAAAATGGAAGAATAACATATATGTATTTTACAGAAAATTAAATTACTTCAAGAAAGGAAAAATTTATGGAGAATGCATCAAAAGCTTTAATAATGGCAGCAGAGATTTTAATTGGTGTTATGATTATATCTGTTGGAGTGTATTTGTTTAATATGTTTGCAAATTATAGTAGCGAAAGATATAAAAAAATAGAAGATACACAAATAGCCGAGTTTAATTCTCAGTTTTTAATATATTACGGAAATGGACAAGATGGAAAGCCAATTGAATGTACAATACATAATATAGTAGGACTTGCAAATTTAGCACAAAAAAATAATCTTGAGAAAGATCTTATTGAGAAAGTTGATAAAACAAATGGAAATAATGATTATCAAATCAAATCAAATATAAGTACTACCAATTCAGAATACATTCAGATTGATTTAGGCAATATAAAAAATTTAGAATTAAAATCAGAAAAATATATTACAAATTTGATAAAGCAAAATGATTTAACAAATGATTATATGGGTAATAAAACAGAAGTAAAATATTTTAGATGTACAGATTGTACATCATATGGAAGTAATAAAAAAATAAATTATGTAAGATTTGTTGAAATTTAAGCAAATTAATGGAAAATTGTAAAAAATAAAGCAAAATACTTGCATAACATTTAAGAAAATATTATAATGAAAGTGATGTACATGAAAAAAATTTTAATAATCTTGTTGATACTGTCTATTATACTGGTAGTAGGAGTTTACTCTGTATACAGATATAGAACAAATGTCTATCAAATTCAAAAACAAAATAGAGAATATGAACAGTATTACAATATAAATGTTTTAGGAACAGAGTTAATAAGTATTATAAATAAGACCATTGATTTAAACACAAAAAACAATATTACAAAAGACGATAAGGGATATTTTGTGGACAATGGCGAAAATTCTATTAAAATAAATGTAGAATTCAAATATAAGAATGATACAAAAACTATTTCAATGGAGGAAATTGCAAGTACTGGTGCTGAATCATTTGTGAAAGTATATAGTACAGCAAATTTTAAATGTACTAAAATAGAATATCATGAAAAAACTCATAATGTAAAAAATGTTACATTTGAGGAAGTTTCAGATATATAATTAAATTGATTTTATTTTGAATAGAAATATTCAAATAAATATATTACAAAAGTTAAAAAAGGAGGAAATTTATTATGGAGAATGCATCAAAAGCATTAATTATCGCAGGAGCAATTTTATTATCAATTGCTATCATAGGAATTGGTATGGCTGTATTTCAAATGGCATCAGGAACAATTAGTTCAGCTAATATGTCAGCACAAGAAATAGAAGCATATAATTCAGAGTTTAGTAAATACGAAGGAAAAGTAAATGGCGCTACAGCTAAAGCATTATGTGCTACAATTCGTACACACAATCAAACAAATGATGATGTGTCTAAACAAATTATTGTAGATGTTAAAACAAAATGTACAGGAGCAACTGTAGAAGATACAACAGCTGGTTCAACATCACAAGAAGTTACAACTGCTCAAAATACTTTAAATGCAGGAACAAGATATGAAGTTGCATTTGATTATACTTCAACAGGCTTAATTAAAGTAATAAGTATTACAAAAGTAACAATAAAATAATAAATTTTACATTAAAGGGATGATGGAATATGGAAAATGCAGTTGACGCATTAAAAATAGGGTTTGCTGTTTTAGTTTTTGCTATGGCATTATCCCTTACAATGTATATGTTTTCAAATGCGAGACAAACCGCTGATTTGGTTTTACATAGCTCGGATATGTCATCATATATGGAATATATAGAACCAGAAGAAGGCTCAGAAAATAGAATTGTAGGGCTTGAAACTATTATTCCAACATTGTACAAATACTATAAAGAAAACTACACTGTAATATTTAGAAATGCCTCAGGCAGTTATTTATCTTTATATGAAACAAAGACAAATACGGATTTATGGAGTGCAGGATTTACAAATAGATATTATGGTGGTAAAAATACAAAGGTTTGTTCTTTTGATGTAAATGAAGAAACAAGAAGGCATGAACCTTGGACAGGTAGCGAAACAGAAAACAAAAGAATGCTAGATATATTTATTCAGGGAGGAAACTATATATATACAGATAGCAGAGGAGTACAGACTATAAATTTTGGAGAAGGATTATATAAATATAAAAATCGAAAATTTACTGAAAGCCTTGGCGAATATGTATATAATGCAGATAATAGTGAAGCAACTGATGGAAATTATGATTCTGGATTAATTAAGAATAGAAAGAAAAGAGTAATTATATATACTTTGCATAATTAAATAGGAGGAATAAAATGGGAGATAGTTTAATTACAGTTATAGCAATTTTTTTAGCAGCAATTTTAATGTTTGTGTTTCCACTGATGTCATTATCAGAAAGAACAGACAATATTTCGCAATTAGCTGTACAAACAGCTACAACAGAATTTGTAGATAGAATAAAGACAACTGGAAAGCTTACTTTAGATGATTACCAAAAATATATCAATACAATTGTTGCGACAGGTAATTCATTTGAAACAGATATTTTGATTCAACAGCTTGATGAAAACCCAGGAGTAAAAACAACTCAAGCGGAAACTACAAAAATAGGTGAAAATGTATATTATAATATGTACACATCACAGGTTGAAGAAAAATTAAATTCTAAAGGAAGAATTACTTTAAAAGAAGGAGATATTGTGTCAGTTACAGTAAGAAACACGAATCAAACGATTGCACAATTATTAAGAAACTTTTTCTACATGGTTTCAGGAGATGATACTTACCAAATTGAAGCACAACATTCAGGAGTTGTTACAGTAAATGGTAGCACAAATAGTAAATAAAAACGCAGTACATAAAAGGGGGTAGAAATCATTTCTTCCCTCTTTGTTTTATATACTAGAAAATGAGAAATTTCTTAGTATATAAAATGCTACAATCTCCATTGTCTTTGAAATTTTCTTCTTTTAGTAGAAAATTCAAATTGGTTTTGGACAAAGGGCGAATTAAAGTTGCTTTGTTCTAATGTGTAGACAAAAGAAAGGTAAAAAATATGAAACTACAACATTTAGCAGTTATATTTGTACTAATTATAATTCCTATTTCTATGGTACTTACAGAATATGTTAATACTCAAATTAGTACAATACAATTACAAACAGCATACACGACAAGCTTAAATACAGCGACATCTGATGCACTAAAGGCTTTTCAGATTAACTCTGCAAATAATAAATATTCAAGCTTAAGTGATTCAAAAATAAGGGATATAGAAGCATCTGTAAATACGTTTTATAATTCACTTGGAACAGCTATGAATGATTATATTTCGTCAAAAGATGATTTATCATCATATATTCCAGCAATGTTATTTACATTATATGATGGATATTATATTTATAGCTCATATGATAATGTTTATTCCTCAAGTAGTGATAAGGTCGAAATAGCTGACAATCGCAATTATCAAAAAGGGCTAAGACCTTATATTTATTATTCATGCCAATATAGATTATCAACGGGAAAAACAATAATTGCAAATTATACTTTGGACAATGCTATTACTTTTTATGGAGATTTTGGAAATGGATATGAAACAAGGTCAGGTTATTTAATTAATTATCAAAAAGTCCAAAATATTAATTCAGAAAGTAAAACTCTAACATATGATGGTGTTACAATATTGCCAGAAAGTTTAAAAGAACATTTAATAACAATTATTGATGATAATACTGAGCCAAGTCAAGGAGATTATCCATATATTGTTTACAACAATAAAAAGGTTTATCAAGATGTTAATTCGCAGGGACAGCCTGTATACGAAACAGTTCAAATTCCACTTTATGATTCAAATGGAAGAGCATTATATGATGGAAACGGAAATATAAGATATAGAGCAATTGCAGCACCTAAGTTTTTCTGGTATGATAATTATAAAAAAACATATTTACAAGGTGACAGAGTTAATTTTATAAAATATTTAACTGACAATAATTTACTTAGATTAGATTCAAATAATAGACTTGTGAATAAGATAGGATATAAAAGCATAAGTGCATATGAATATTATACTAAAGCATATGAGTTTAGTAAATGGGTTGTAGAAGAGAGTGGACTTGCATCTGTTACACAGTCTGGAATTATCCAAAATGATGGAACAATAGGTGCATATAAATCTAATGGAGATATTTATTTATCTGTTGACACAAACAATATAGAAGGAAATACACCTTATATTTTTGATACTACGAAAACAGGAAATGATCCGTTAATGTCTAGTTCAACATTTAATGTTCATAGAATGGCAGTTATACGAAAATCAATCGAAACAAATTTGACGACAGCAATTGCAAATTATAATAAGCAAAGTGGAAATACATACGAATTTGTAATGCCTGTAATTGATGACGAAAATTGGTATAAAATTGTAAATAATGTTTCACTTATTTCGTTTATGCAAGGAATGCCAATTGGACACAAATATTTTAATAATTATGTTGTTATAACAAATACTAAAAATGAAGAAGTAATTAATGAACAATCAATTTATCTTGTAGTTCAAAATGATGATGGAAATTTTGAATATCATCAACCTGGATGCAAAGAACTTATAGAAAAGCAAAAAAATAATCCAAATTTATCAATAATAGCATATACATCTCTTAGCTTTGAGAGACAAACTGTTAAGGTCAGTGAGGTTCAATCAAGATACTTCTATCCTCAATCAAGAGTAGGAAAACTTACAACAGGGTGCTATAATTGCATTGTAAATGCATCTGGAGATTATGATATAGATAGCATAATTTCAGGACAGATACGTGATTATTCTACAGGAAAGCTATTATATGACAAAGATAAATTAGTAGCAGTAAGAAGAGCATTTTTATCTGGACTTGCAAGAGAAAGAAGAGATTTGTATAAAAGTAATTTTGAATAAATTTGTTTAAAAAATTAAATTATGGTTACTCTAATATTAAGAAAATTAATATTAGGAGTAACCATGAAATTTATAAAAAAAGCAATTATTTTAATTTGTCTAATAATATTATATGTGTATGTATGTAATATTACATTTTTTCCAAATAAGATAATAATTATGCAAGGAGAAGAACTTAACTATAAAACTGCTTTAGGGTTAATTCTTTGCGACGATTCTTCTATGCAAACATCTAGCAATATAAATAAAAAGAAGATTAGTGATAGTGGAACAATAGATGTAAGCTTAAATTTATTTGGAAAGATACCATTAAAAGAAACAAAAGTAAATGTTGTGGAAAGAACAGCGGTTATTCCTATCGGAAAAGCAATTGGAATGAAATTATATACAGATGGAGTTCTAGTGGTTGGAATGTCTGAAATAAATGGTAAAAAACCATATGAAAATAGTGGAATACAAGAAGGAGACAGAATAATTAAAATAGACAACAAACAAATAAGTAGCTCTGACGAATTAATAAAAACTGTAAATAAAAGCAATGGTAATGACATAAATATAACATATAAAAGAAATGATGAAACAATGACTACAAGTATAAAGCCAGTTATGACAAAAGAAGAAGAATATAAAATTGGATTGTGGGTAAGAGATAGTACTGCTGGTGTTGGAACAATGACATTTTATGAGCCAGGATCTAAGAAATTTGCTGCACTAGGGCATGGGATTACAGATATAGATACATCTGAAATTATTACTATTTCTAGTGGTGAACTTGTATGTACAAATATTTTATCAATTGTAAAAGGAAAAAAAGGAATGCCAGGCGAAATTAAAGGTTCAATAGAAAATAGTAATACAATAGGTACTATTTCGAAAAACACTAAATTTGGTGTTTATGGTAATGTAAATAAATTATCATCATTAAATATATCAAATGGAAAACAAATGCGGAGTTGCATTTAGAAATGAGATAAAAACAGGAAAAGCACAAATATTATGTGAACTCGAAAATGGAAAAACAGAAAAATATAATATTGAAATACAAAAAATATTCTACAATAATAATGAGAATAATAAAAGCATGTTCATAAAAGTCACAGATGAAAGACTTTTAGAAAAAACAGGAGGAATAATACAAGGAATGAGTGGAGCTCCAATAATTCAAAATGATAAATTCATTGGTGCGGTTACACATGTTCTTGTAAATGATCCAACAGCAGGATATGCTGTTTTTGCAGATATAATGATACAACAACTAAAAGAGGCTAACTAATACGAAATTCGAGAGGATGAAATGTGAATGAAAAAATCTAAAAATAATAAAGGCATATCTTTAATAGGAATAATACTATCAATGTTAATGCTGATATTAGTAGTGTTTTTAGTGTATGAAATATTCTATATAGATGTATTTGATATTAATTGGCAAGAAAATAAAAATCCAATAGAATCTATATCAGAAGCAATTGAAAACTTTACATCAGATAGGGCAAGTATTATTCAAAATAACAATGATAGTAATATTGAGAAAATAGAGCCATTAATAAATGAAAATAGTAATAATTATGCAAAGGAAATATCGACAAATCACTATTACTACAATCAACTAGATGAGTATGCAAAAATAATATATGATGGAATTGAAAGTAACATAGATAATATGAAAAGTGGAACATATAAAATTGATTTTGGAACGAAGTTTAATACATTAGTAAATCAAAGTGATGGAGAACACAAATTAAACATTGCATTTCAGTCTGCATGGAATGCATTTACATATGATTATCCAGAGGTGTTTTATATAGATGTAAGTAAGTTAATACTTACAACAAGAACAACAAGTATAGGTAGTTTTTCTACACACAAAGTATCTCTTTCAAATGATAGTTATGAAAATTATTTTACAGAAAACATTTCATCTAGAGAAGATATACTTGCTAAAGAAAGATATTTGGAAAGCGCAAAACAAAAAATTATAGAAAGCTTAAATGGATATTCAAAATATGACCAAATTAAATATATACATAATTGGCTAATTGATAATTTGAAATATGATACAACTTATAAAAAAGAAGATATACACAATGTATATGGTGCACTTGCAAAAAGAGAGGTTGTATGTGAAGGATATGCAAGAACATTAAAATATTTACTTGATGGGTTAGAAATAGAAAATGTTCTTGTCTCTGGAACTGCGACAAACTCAAATAATTCAACTGAAAGCCATGCTTGGAATTATGTGAAATTAAATGACAAATGGTATGCGATTGATGTAACATGGGATGATCCAATAATAAAAGGTGGAGGACTGCTTAGTGATAAACTAAGATATCAATATTTTCTAAAAGGTGCAGATAACTTTTTGAAAAATCATAATGAAGATGGATATTTATCACAAAATAGCATGAAATTTGAATTTCCAAAATTAGATAATAAAGATTATAATAAAT
The DNA here is from genome assembly GCA_905214245.1 of uncultured bacterium. Classification (GTDB taxonomy): domain Bacteria; phylum Bacillota; class Clostridia; order TANB77; family CAG-508; genus CALXVA01. The sequence continues at coordinate 27,326 of CAJMLO010000001.1, read as the reverse complement.
AAAGGGAGAAAAAGTTATGCCAAAATTTTTTGTAGATGATAATCAAATTGAAGGTAGCAGAATATCAATTACAGGAGAAGATGTAAATCATATAACAAATGTACTTAGACTAAAAAAAGATGATTATATTTTAGTATGTGATAAACAAAATAGTATTACATATAATTCTAAAATTGAAGAAATATTGAAAGAAAAAGTAGTATGTAAAATTGAAAATGAAATTGCAAAGCAAGTTGAAAGCAAGGTAAAAGTAAGTATATTTCAGGGACTTCCAAAAGCAGATAAAATGGAATATATAATACAAAAATGCACAGAACTTGGAGCTGTGGAATTTATACCTGTTGCTTTAAAAAGATGTATTGTAAAATTAAATGGAAAAGATGAAGCAAAGAAAATAGAAAGATGGCAAAAGATTGCAGAGGTTGCTTCAAAACAATCTGGAAGAGATATGATTCCAAATGTAAAAAATGTAATAACAATAAATAAGTTAAAAGAAGAAATTGAAAAATTTGATTTATTTATCGTAGCATATGAAGAGGAAAAAGAAGTTACATTAAAGCAAATATTGCAAGCAAATAAAGATAAAATTTTAGAAAAAGAAAGTAGTAAAATAGGAGTTGTAATTGGCCCTGAAGGTGGAATTGATAAGCAAGAAATAGATGAGCTTAAATTATGTGGTGCGAAAATAATTACACTTGGAAGTAGGATACTTAGAACAGAAACAGCACCAATTGCAATAACAAGTAATATTATGTACGAGTTCGAATCCTAGTGATGTAATATACCAGCATAAACAGCTGTCTGGTATCTGAGGTAAGTTTCATCAAAAGGTACCACTTGAAACTATAAAAATTTATGATATAATAGATATATCAAATTTGTTGGAGGAGAGGCTAATGCCAAGAAAAAAAGTTGAACAAAATATAAATGAAGAAGAAGTAAAGAAAAATACAAAACAAGAAAAAAATGTAAAAGTAAAAAAAACAGAAAAGAAAGATGAAGCTAAAGAAATTAAAGAAGAAGTTATAGAGGATAAACAAGAAGAAAATACAGCTAAAGAAAAATCAGAAAATAAGCTTGCTAAAAAAATTCAGTGGATTTCATTAAAAGAAATAAAAAAGACAATGAAAGAAAAACAAAGCCTTCCAAAAGAAGAAAGCAATAAGATAAATAGATACTTATTTCAAAACATTATGGTTGCAATTGCTATAATTGTTTACTTTATATTTTTAAATTTAGGAAAACAAAATATACAATTAAATGTATATGTAACAGATTTAAAAGTGTTTGGAATGTGTATATTATTGCTTGCAATAATGCTTTTAGAAAAGGCCTATAAAGATGATAGTGGAAGATTGGCAGTGTTTGGAATCGAAATGATTGTTCTTTCATTAACAACTATATCACTTATATATGTTGGACTAATGTTATCTTCAAGATATTCAGTTATATTAACATCAATTTCATACATTTTTGCAATTTATTATTTAATAAAATCTGTCGTTATTTATTTAAAAAAACGTAAAAAATATTTTGTAGATGGAATGAAGGAAATTATAAAAGACAAGGAAGAAGAGTAAAATATGAATAGTATGACAGGCTTTGGAAGGGCAAACATAGCAGAAAATTCACGAGAATTTACTGTTGAAATTAAATCAGTTAATCATAAATATAATGACATAACACTTAAAGCACCAAGAAGTTTAATGGGGCTTGAAGACAAAATTAGAAAAATAGTGCTTAATAAAATAGCAAGAGGAAAAATTGATATATATATTAATTATCTCAATTATGGTGTAGAAGGAAAGAACGTAATAATAAATAAAAAACTTGCGCAATTGTACATAGACGAATTAAGAGAGCTTGCAAGAGAAAATAATGTTAGTGATAATATTACAATTACCGAAATAACAAAGCTTCCAGATGTATTAAATGTTGAAGAAAGTGAAGATACAGATAAGCTTTGGAGTGAACTTTTAAATTGTTTAAATTTAGCTCTTGAAAAATTTTTACAGATGAGAAAGAATGAAGGCGAAAAAATAAAACAAGATTTAAAGAAAAGAATTAAGAAAGTCGAGGAAAATGTAAATAAAATTTCTGGCTATTCTACTGGACTTATTGACGAATATGTAGTAAAATTAGAGAATAGAGTAAATGAAATTTTAAAAACAGATGTAGTGGATAAGAATAGGCTAATGCAAGAAATTGTTATTTATTCTGATAAATGTTCAGTTGAAGAAGAACTAACAAGACTAAAAAGTCATATTTCGCAATTTAATGAATTAATTGAAAAAGACGAGCCCGTAGGAAAAAGATTGGATTTTCTAATTCAAGAAATGAATAGAGAAGTTAATACAATTGGTTCAAAATCTGGAAGTATAAACATTACAAATTGTGTAATTGATTTAAAAACTATTTTAGAGGACATTAGAGAACAAATACAGAATATAGAATAAAGGAGGGAGCTTAAGATGCAATTAATTAATATTGGTTTTGGTAACATGGTTTCAGCAAATAGAATTATTGCAATTGTTAGTCCCGAATCAGCACCTATTAAAAGAATTGTTCAAGTAGCAAAGGATGAAGGAATGGCGGTAGATGCTACTTATGGAAGAAGAACAAGAGCTGTTATTATTATGGATTCAGGACATGTTGTTTTATCAGCAGTTCAACCAGAAACAGTTGCAGGAAGACTTGATAAAGATGATGTAAATACTTCAGCATCAGAAGAATAATAATATAAATTGGAGGTAATGTAATTATGATGGTTAAACCAACCGTAAAGGAATTATTAACAAAAACAGATAATCGTTTTGAGCTTGTTGTTGCAACAGCTAAAAGAGCAAGAGAAATAGCAAGTGGAGCAGAAGTTTTAGTAGATACTACTGAAGAAGCTCCAGTTACTATAGCTGCAATTGAAATAAATGAAGGGAAGGTATATGTATGCTAGTAATACTATCAGGTGTTTCAGGAGCAGGAAAAGATACAGTAAAAAAGGAATTAATGAATAAGATGGAAGATGTTATAACACTTCCATCTTATACTTCAAGAGAGCCAAGAGATGGAGAACAAGAAGGAGTAGAATATCATTTTATTTCTAAAGATGAATTTAAAGATAGAATTGAGAATAATGAGTTCTACGAATATGATGTTCACCATGAAAATTATTATGGAACATCAAGAAGATTGATGAATGAGAAAATTGAAAGTGGAAAAATAATTATTAAAGATATAGAAGTAAATGGAACCGAAAATTTAATAAATATATTAAAAAATGAGATTAAGTTGATAACTATATTTTTAAAAGTTGATGAACAAGAACTTCGTTCTCGTTTAGAGAAAAGAGGAGAGAGCAAAGAAAGCATAGACTTGAGATTAAGCAGATTAGAATATGAAGAGTCAAAAATTGGTCTATATGATTATGTTATAAAAAATGATGATTTAGAAAAAACAGTTGATATTATCATGACTATTTTAAAAAATGAAAAAAGGCTTGAAAAAAGAAGGAAGCGGGTAGGTTAATAACCTTTCCCGCTTTTTGTTTACAGTTGATAAGAAATTAGAATCACTTAAAATCTCTCAAAAGAGATAGTTCTTTTTTCTGTATCAATAATGATCGGAGCTCTGTGTCCGGTACCGCCCTGAAGGGCTCTTTCTGTAACATTACCGCTGTTAATTACTTCTAATATCCGCTGATAAATGCTATCAGATGGAATCACGTTGATTCCGTAAACCTTCCACTGTTTTCCATTCATTGCTGTCATGATAATCATAATGTATCCTCCTGTAATATAAATATTTATAAGATAACTATATATTAACATAAAAAGTTAAAAATGTCAAGATAAGATTGACATAATATAAAAAAAGTAATATAATAAGATTATGCACAAAGGTTTTATAGTATGTGAAATTTTGCATACTAGTCTTAATTTAGCAGGAGGGCAAAAATTATGAAGATGCTTAACATGGAGCCAAATGATGCAGAGAAATTGACTAAAATGACTCGTAAAGAAGCAGAAGAATTTTTGCAGGAAGGTGTATCAATTATATGCCGGGTAGCAAGAAGAGAATTCATGGAGGTTACAGACCTCATGGATTTAAATAACCTTGAAAGGTTAAAAGAAATCGGAGTTTATGACATATTTGAATTGTATTTGGAGTAGTTATATGATAGTACATAAAGATGTGCCTAAACAACTACCTGGTGATGTACCTTAGAAAAAGTCTAGTATTTTACTAGACTTTTTCTTGTGTCTTTTGCAAATAACTGATATACTGTATATTACAAAAAAATAGGAGAAAATTTTAATGATTGCAGAAGTAATTATACAAAGTAATGTAAAAAATTTAAATAAAATATTTGATTATGAAATACCATATGAGATTGAAGATAAGATAAATATTGGGTCAAGAGTTTTTGTGCCTTTAGGGAACATGAAAAAGCTAGAAAATGGATTTGTGGTTGGAATAAAGCCTTTTTCAGAATATAAGGTAAGAGAGATTGCAAGCCTGCAAGGTGAAAATATTTTAGATAATGAAAAAATAGAACTCGCAAAATGGATGGCAAGGAGATATTTTTGTAATATTTCTGATTGCCTAAAGCTTATGCTTCCACCAGGTACCGCCAATAAGGATATAGAAAAAAGGGCAAAAGAAAAAAATGTTAATTTTATTACTTTAAAAAAGGATATTGAATATATAAAATTTGCGATTGAGAGTAAAAAAATTAAATCAGAAAAACAGATAAGGGCTTTAGAATTTATAATGAATAATGGTGATTCTCTTGTTTTAGATTTAGAGGTACAGGCAGATGTTTCAAGGGCGATTATAAATACACTTTGTAAAAATGGATATTTAGAAATAATTCAAAAACAAGTTGAAAGAGATCCTTTTAAAAATAAAAATATAGAAAAGTCAGTTAATTTGAAATTTACAGATGAACAACAAAATGCATATGATACTATTTGTGATGCTATGGATGATATGCTGTTTTCAGAGTTTTTAATTGATGGTGTGACAGGTTGTGGTAAAACTGAAATATATATTCAGCTTATAGATAAAGTGCTAAAAGAAGGTAAAACAAGTATTGTACTTGTTCCAGAAATTTCACTTACACCACAGACTGTTAATAGATTTATTTCAAGATTTGGTAAAGAAAATATTGCGGTTCTTCATAGCAAACTTGGAGTGGGTGAAAGATATGACCAATGGTATAAGATAAAAAATGGAGAAGCAAAAATTATAATTGGTGCTAGATCTGCAATATTTGCACCTGTAGAAAATTTAGGTATAATTATTATTGATGAAGAACATGATAGCTCGTATAAGGCAGAAGGAGTTCCAAGATATGATGCAAAAGAGGTTGCAAGAAAAATTGCAAAGGAAAATAATATACCACTTGTTTTAGGAAGTGCAACACCTGATTTTACAAGCTATTTTAGAGCTAAAAATGAGGAAATAACTTTACTAAAATTGACTAAAAGAGCAAATGAGGCAAGCCTTCCAGATATTGAAGTTGTAGATTTAAGAGAAGAACTTGCTAAACGGAAATAAATCTATGATTAGTAAAAAACTATATGATGCTATTTCTGATAATTTGCAAAATAACAAACAGACAATATTATTTTTAAATAGAAGAGGATATTCTACATTTGTTATGTGTAGAGAATGTGGGTATACAGCTAAATGCAAGAATTGTAACATAAATCTTACATATCATGCAAATACACATACTTTAAAATGTCATTATTGTGGATATGAGACAAAAGTTTTAACAACTTGCCCAGAATGTGGGAGCTTGCAAATAAGATATTTTGGAACAGGAACACAAAAGCTTGAAGCAGAAATAAAAAAGATATTTCCAAATGCTACAACGATTAGAATGGATGTGGATACTGTTACAAAAAAGGATTCACATGAAAAGATTTTGCAAAAATTCAAAGATGAAAATATCAATATTTTGATTGGAACTCAGATGGTTGTAAAAGGACATCATTTTCCAAATGTTACTTTGGTTGGAGTTATTGCAGCAGATGGAAGTTTAAATATAGATGATTTTAGAGCAAATGAAAGGACATTTCAAATACTAACACAAGTTGCAGGAAGAGCTGGAAGAGAAAAGGATAAGGGAAGAGTAATTATTCAAACATATAATCCAGAAAATTTTGCAATAGAGTGTAGTAGGGAGCAAAATTACGATTTATTTTATCAAACAGAAATAGGAATTAGGCAAAGCTTGAAATATCCGCCATTTTGCGATATAATATTAATTGGTATGACTTCTACAGATGAAAAAGAATTGATGGAAGTTGCAAGCAAATTATACCATTATTTAAAGTTTAGATTAAAAAGTGAAAATATAGGTATGATTTTATATCCACCTGTGTCTGCACCAGTAGACAAAATTAAAAATAAAATCAGGTGGAGAATGATTGTAAAATGTAAATTTGATGATACAATGATAGATTTAATGAATGATATGCTTGACGAATTTAGCAAGATAAAAGCAAAAGAAACTCAAGTTATAATTGATGTAAATCCAAATGATATGGCTCATTAAAATAGGGCAAGTTAAAAAGGGGGAAATATAGATGGCAGTTAGAATTGTAAGAGAAGAAGGAGACGAAATCTTAAGAAAAAAATCAAGAGAAGTAGAACAAGTAGATGATAGAATACGTGATTTATTAGATGATATGGTTGACACAATGCATAAGTACAACGGAGTTGGTCTTTCTGCTGTTCAAGTAGGTATTTTAAAAAGATTAGTAGTAATTGATTTATATGATGACAAAGGTCCTATTAAACTTGTAAATCCTGTAATATTAAAAACAAAAGGTGAGCAAGAAGTAGAAGAGGGATGTCTAAGTTTTCCAAATAAGTATGCAAAAATGATTAGACCAGCAGAAGTTGTTGCAGAAGCTCTTGATGAAAACGGAAAGAAAATAAAGATAAAAGCAAAAGGACTTCTTGCACAGGCAATTTGCCATGAACTTGATCATTTAGATGGTGTATTATTTATTGACAAAATGATACCTGGAACACTTCAATATGTTGAGCCAAAGAATGAGGAATAAGGAGGAAATATGCTTAAAATTGTTTTTATGGGAACACCAGATTTTGCAAGAAAATCTTTGGAAAAAGTATATGATGCAGGTTATGAAATTTTAGGTGTTGTTACAAATGTAGATAAGCCAAAAGGTAGAGGAATGAAAATGATTCCTACACCTGTTAAAGAATTTGCTTTAGAGAAAAGTTTACCTATTTATCAGCCTGAAAAGATAAGAAATAATGAAGAATTTATTAATGAGATTAAAAGTTTAAATCCTGATGTTATATGTGTTGTTGCATATGGAAAAATACTTCCAAAAGAACTTTTAGATATTCCTAAAATGGGATGTATAAATGTACATGGCTCTTTACTTCCAAAATATCGTGGAGCAGCTCCAATACAGTGGGCAGTACTTAATGGGGATAAGACAACAGGAATTACTACAATGTATATGGATGCTGGAATGGATACAGGAGATATGATTTTAAAAAGAGAAGTTGAGATAGGCGAAGATGAAACAACAGGAGAGCTATGGGATAAACTTTCTGATATTGGAGCAGACTTACTTGTTAAAACACTTGAGGCAATTGAAAAAGGAGAAGCTCCAAGAGAGAAACAAGGCCCAGACTTTACAATGGCACCTATGCTTGATAAGCAAATGGCTAAAATTGAATGGGAAGATATGAGTGTATCTAAAATAAAAAATCTTGTAAGAGGATTAAATCCTATCATGGGAGCATATAGCTTTTTAGATGGAAAGAAAATTAAATTCTGGAAAGTTGATATTTTAGATGAAAATGAGCTAATGGAGATATTTCCAGAATTAAAGGAATATTCATATAAAATGAAAGAACTAATGCCTGGAACAGTTTTATTTTCTGATGATAAAAAAGGTTTATTCATAAAAGGACAAGATGGAATAATTAGTGCAAAAGAGGTTCAAGCAGAGAATTCTAAGAGAATGAATGTGAATGATTTTTTACGTGGAAATCATATAGATGCAGGAAATTTATTCGAATAATTAGCATAAGCGATATAATATTTCTTAGAAACTTGCAATATTATCTAGTAATACTTGAATAATAAAATTTCTAAAATATGTTGTAAATTTTTGAATAAATTGGTATACTAATAATGTAAAATATATGTTTTGGGAGGTATATATTATGGAAGAAAATGAAGAAGTTAAAAATGAGGAAGTTATGGAAAATCAAGGGGAAGTAACTTTAGAGAATACTAATATAAAAATCGCTGATGATGTAATTGCTGTAATTGCTGGAGCAGCTGCATCAGAGGTTTCAGGAGTTGCATCAATGGCAGGTGGATTTGCAGGTGGAATTTCTGAAGTATTTAGCGGAAAGAAGAATTTTGCAAAAGGAATCAAAGTTGAAACTGGAGATAAAGAGACAAAAATAGATGTAAATATCATTGTTGAATATGGAGTAAGAATTCCAGATGTTGCATACGAAATTCAAACAAGAGTAAAAAAAGCTGTTGAAGGAATGACAGGACTTAAAGTTTCAGAGGTAAATGTTCATATTCAAGGTGTTAAAACACAACAAGAAAATGTTCAAGACGAAAATTCAGAAGATTAATTATCTAAGATGGTGGGCACAAAGAAAATCTGTGCCCATATTTAAATCATAAGAAAGGGTATATTTTAATAATATATTATATTGGGTAAAAAATATGAAAATAATTGAAAAAACAACATTAGTACTATTTTCAACATTAATGTTAATAATATCTATAATAGGATCACTTGTGATTTTTGGATGGCTTGATTTTGACATAGTAGATGAAATTGTAACTGGAATTACAAATAATACAGTATCTTCAAATATTGTGCTTGGATTAAATGTTATATTTATTTTACTTTCTATTCGTTGCATATTTTTTGATTCAAGTAGCAAAGAAAAAAATGAATACAAAAATGGAATTTTACTTGAAAATTCTGATGGCAAATTATTAATTTCAAAAGAAACTATAGAAAATCTTGTAAATGGTGTTGTTAAAGGATTTGATAGTGCAGAAGATGTAAATACTAAGATTGAACTTGGAAAAGATAATACAGTTAGCATATATGTAAATCTTAGTGTAAAAGAAAATGCTGTAATTAAAGAATTATCTACAAATTTACAAACTAAAATAAAAGAGACTATTAAAAAAACATCAGATTTAGATGTTAAAGAAGTAAATATTAAAGTAAAAAATATTGAACCTGAAAGGGAAATTATAGAATAAGAAAGGAAGAAGATTCCATGGATGAATTTAAAAAATTTATGTCACAATATGGTGGTATGATTATAGGAATTATAGTTGCAATAGTACTTTTATGTACACAATTATACAGATTGATAATAGGAATTATTTTGATTTTTGTATGTGGATATGCAGGAAATTATATTCAACATAATAAATTTGAAGTAAAAGAAAAACTAAAGAATTTTATTGATAGATTATAAAATTGAATATTACTGTAATAAACAATTGAAAAAAGCACATTGAAAAGATTTATAAAAGTAAGGAGAAAGGTTGTTATAATAATGAATAGATCAGAAATAAGAGAAGTAGTATTAAAATTCTTGTACAGTTTAGAGCTTCAAAAATTGAAAAAATATGAGTATGAAGAACAAATAAAGTTATTTTTAGAGGCAAATGAGATAGAAGATAAAAAAGTTGAAAAATATATCAAAGATGCAGTATATGGAATAGAAGCAAATAGAAAAGAAATAATAAATCAAATAAAGGATGAATTATCAGAAAAATGGGAGATAAGCAGACTTTCAAAAATTAGTTTGACTATTTTAAAACTTGCAGTATATGAGATGATATATGCGAAAGTTCCATATAAAGTAGTAATAAATGAAGCTGTTGAACTTGCAAAGAAATATGGAGATGATAGTACTCCTGCTTTTGTAAATGGAATTTTAGCAAGTGTAGTAAAAAAGAATAAGATAGAGGAGCAATAAAAACAAATGAAATATGATGCAATTAGTGTAACAGATTTAAACAAATACATTAAAGATAAGATTGCAAATGATGAAGCATTAAACAATGTTTTAGTAAAAGGTGAAATTTCAAATTTTAAAAATCACTATACAGGACATATGTATTTTACTTTAAAAGATGAAAATTCATTAATAAAGTGTATTATGTTTAAAACATACACGAGTAATTTAAAATTTATGCCAAAAGATGGTATGAAAGTTATGGTATTTGGAACTGTTTCTGTTTTTGAAAGAGATGGAGTTTACCAAATATACTGCAAAGCTATGCAAGAAGATGGAATGGGAAGTTTATATACAGCATATGAAGAGCTTAAAGCAAAGCTTGAAAAAGAGGGATTATTTGATGTGGCACATAAAAAGAAAATCCCTGCTATGCCAAAATGTATAGGGGTTTTAACATCAAATACAGGAGCAGTTATTAGAGATATAATAAATGTTTCAACAAGAAGAAATCCAAATGTATATATAAAGTTACTGCCTGTTCCGGTTCAAGGAGAAGGAGCTGCAGTTAAAATTGCAGAAGCAATTAGAACAATGAATGAACAAAAACTTGCTGATGTAATAATTCTTGCAAGAGGTGGAGGTTCACTTGAGGATTTGTGGCCTTTTAATGAAGAGATTGTAGCAAGAGAAATATACAATTCTGAGTTACCTGTTATTTCTTCTGTAGGACATGAAACAGATTTTACAATAGCAGATTTTGTAGCAGATTTAAGAGCACCAACACCATCTGCTGCTGCAGAACTTGCTGTACCTAACATTGCTGATGTAACATTAAAAATTAACTCATATAAAAATAGGTATCAACTTGCATTAAAAAAGAAAGTTGAATTTATGAGACTTAGATATGAAAAATGTATGAATCAAAGAGTATTTAAGGAACCTTTGCAAAAAATACAAGAAAAGTATATTGTAATTGATATGAAAATTAAATCAATGCAAAATAGTGCAGAAGCAATGTACAAAGATAAAAAAGGTAATGCAATGAAATTGATTGCAAAACTTGATGCTTTAAGCCCACTTAAAACTTTAATGAGAGGATATAGTATAGTTTCTTTAAATGGAAAAAGTATAAAATCTGCAAAAGATCTTAATAAGGATGATGAAGTAGAATTAAGGCTAAGTGATGGAAGTGCAAAGGCAAAGATATTGTAGGAGGTGCACATATGAATAAAACAGTAAAGAAAAGTTTAATAATAATTGCTATTGTTATTGTAGTATTTATAATTATATGGTTTGTCTATGACATGTTCAAAAAAGACACAGTAGAAACAAATAGTAATTCAAATTTAGTTGATGGAAATACAGGTCTTGATAATATCATAAATGATTTGTTTGAAAATGATTCAATTGAAAATGAAATTAAAAATAGTATTACAGAAAATGTAGTAGATGATAATCAAAGCAAAGAGAATATAATTCAAGATAACGAACCAGATACAACAGAAAAGGTAACAACTAAAGAAGAAAAAGCTATTGAACTTGCAAAAAAGAAATGGGGAAGTACATCAGGAGTATATTTTTCAAATGAGAGTATAAATTCTGATGGAAGATATATTGTTTCTGTAAGAAACAGCAAAACAACAGATTCCTTAGCATTTTATTTAGTTGATGTAGAAAAAGGAATAGTAACAGAATTTTAATAAAAGTAAAACGAAAGGAGAAAGAGGAAAATATCCTCTAAAGATAAAAAATGAGTGAAGATATAAATTTTGAAGATAATATGAAAAAATTAGAAGAAATTGCAAATGAACTAGAAAAGGGAGATTTGGACCTTGATACTTCTGTAAAAAAATTTGAGGAAGGTATGAAAATCTCTAAAGAATGTAGTGACATTTTGGAAAAAGCAGAAAGAAAAATTACAATGCTAATAAAAAACAGTAATGGTGAATTAGTAGAAGAGAATTTTGTACAAACAGAAGAATAGTACATATTAAAAATAAAGGGGAGTAAAAGAAAAGGATGAAACGGATTTATAATGCAGTACAAATATCTTATTATACCATTTGCTGTGTGGTTTTTTATACAGTTATTTAAATTAATTTATGATTTAGTAACAACAAAAAAGTTTAATTTTAAAAGAATTCTAGGTGCAGGAGGAATGCCAAGTTCACATTCGGCTGTTGTAACATCACTTGCAACAATGATTGGAATAAATCAAGGCTTTGACTCTCAAATGTTTGCACTTGCTACAATATTTGCATTTGTTGTAATGTATGATGCAGCAGGAATTAGAAGAGCAGCAGGAAAGCAAGCACACATATTAAATATGATTGTAAATACACCTGGACTTTCTGGAGTAGAAGTTACAGAAAAATTACAAGAAGTATTAGGACATACACCAACACAAGTTATAGTTGGAGCAATTATTGGAGTTATAGTTGGATTGATTTTTGCATAAAAGGAGAAAATGTAGAATGGAAGATATAGATATTGCAAGAAATACAGAGTTAAAGAAGATAAATGAAATTGCTTTAGCTGTAGGAATAGAAGATGATGAGCTTGAGCTTTATGGAAAATATAAAGCAAAAATATCATTAAATGCTATGACAAGACTAAAAGATAAAAAAGATGGAAAGCTTATTTTAGTGACAGCAATTAATCCTACTCCACTTGGAGAAGGAAAAACAACTATGGCAATCGGACTTGCAGATGGACTAAGAAAACTTAAACAAAATGCAATTCTTGCATTAAGAGAGCCATCACTTGGACCTGTATTTGGAATAAAAGGTGGAGCAACAGGTGGAGGACATTCACAAATTGCTCCTATGGAAGATATAAATCTTCACTTTACAGGAGATATACATGCAATTACATCTGCAAACAATCTACTTTCTGCAATGATTGATAATCACATATATTTTGGAAATGAACTTGGATTTGATAGAGTTGTATGGAAAAGATGTGTGGATTTAAATGATAGACAACTTAGAAAAGTTGAAACAGGACTTTCGAAAGAAAAGAATATTGTTCCAAGAGAAGATGGATTTGATATATCAGTTGCATCAGAAATAATGGCAATATTCTGTCTTGCAACAGATTTAAAGGATTTAAAAAGAAGAATAGGAAACATAATTGTTGGATATACAAAAGACAATAAACCAATTACTGCGAGAGATTTAAAAGCAGATGGAGCTTTGACAGTACTTTTAAAAGATGCAATAAAGCCAAATTTAGTACAAAGCCTAGAGCATACACCAGCCATTGTTCATGGAGGACCATTTGCAAACATTGCACATGGATGTAATAGTATAATTGCGACAAAACTTGCATTAAAATTAGGAGATTATGTGATTACAGAAGCGGGATTTGGAGCAGATCTTGGGGCAGAGAAATTCTTAGATATAAAGTGTAGAAAAGCAGAATTAAAACCTGATGCAGTCGTATGTGTTGCAACAATTAAAGCATTAAAATATCATGGCGGTATGCCAAAAGACGAGATAAAAAATGAAAACATAGAAGCATTAGAAAGAGGAATACATAATTTAATGAAACATGTAGAGAATTTGCAAAATGTATATGGACTTAATGTGATTGTTGCAATAAATAAATATACACATGACACACAAAAAGAAATAGATTTTTTAAGAGAAAAATTACAAGAAAAAAATGTTGAACTAAGTTTAGTGGAAAGCTGGGAAAAAGGCGGAGAAGGTGCAATAGATTTAGCAGAAAAAATAATGAATTTGACAGAAAAACCTTCAAAATTTAATTATGCGTATGAACTTGAAAAAGATATAAAAAGCAAAATAAAAGATGTTGCATGCAAAATATATGGAGCAACAGATGTAGAATATACAGATGAAGCTTTAGAAAAAATAAAACAGATAGAAGAACTAGGATATGGTAACTTACCTGTTTGCATAGCAAAAACACAATATTCTTTATCAGATGATCAAAAGAATTTAGAGTGTTTAGAGCCATTTAATATACATGTTCAAGATGTTATATTAAAAGCTGGAGCAGAATTTATTGTTGTAATAACAGGAAAAATCATGACAATGCCTGGACTACCACGAGTTCCTTCAGCGGAAAATATAGATTTAGATGAAAATGGAAATATTATAGGAATTTTTTAAAAATGTATAAATACACCACTTTTGGACAAAATAATTTTGAAAATTATTAGAAAGTGGTGTTTTGTTTTGAAAAAAATGAAAAATGTTATACAAAAAAATATAAAAGCATTAATAGTGATATGTCTTGCAATTTCAATGTTTGTAGGGTATAACGTGTTCTTTAGAAATAATGCTGTAGATGCACTTTCAAAATATGGCTCAAGAGGACAAGAGGTAAAAACGATACAGAAAAAACTAAAAAGATGGGGCTATTATTCTGGAAGTGTAGATGGTATATATGGAAGTGGAACACTTTCTGCAGTAAAGAAATTTCAAAAGAAAAATGGACTTACAGTTGATGGAATAGCAGGAAAGAAAACATTGGAAGCAATGGGGATATTCAGTAGTTCAAGTTCATCAAGTTCAAGCTCTTCGAGTACAAATTCAAATGATGTGAATTTACTTAGCAGACTTATATATGGAGAAGCAAGAGGTGAGCCTTATACAGGACAAGTGGCAGTTGCCGCAGTTGTACTTAATCGTGTAAAAAGTAGCTCATTTCCAAATACAGTAGCAGGAGTAATTTATCAAAAAGGTGCATTTGATGTTGTAAGTGATGGACAAATAAATATGACACCAAATGATACAGCAAAAAAAGCAGCACAAGATGCAATAAATGGATGGGATCCATCATATGGGGCAATTTATTACTTTAATCCAAGTACAGCAACAAACAAATGGATTTGGTCAAGACCTCTTACTGTTGTTATAGGTAAACACAGATTTTGCAAATAAATATGAAAACAAGAATAGATAGGAGTGTCTATTCTTGTTTTGGAATAGAGAAATATATAGAGAATAAAAATATGATAAGAAAATATTGACACATGTAATACAATGTAGTACAATAAAAAAGAAAGGAGCTGATAAAAATGACTATTTCAGTTAGATTAAGTGATAAAGATATGGAATTAATAAAAACATATGCTAAATTAAATAATATTTCATTATCTGAATTAATAAGAAGTGCTGTAATGGAAAAGATAGAAGATGAGTATGATTTAGAGTGTTACAACAAAGCAATAGAAGAATATAAAAATAACCCAAAAACTTATACCTTAGATGAGGTAAAAAAGGAGTTGGGATTATAGATGAATTATAAATTAGTTTTTACAGATAAAGCTAAAAAGCAATTAAAGAAACTTGATAAGCACACAGCTGCTTTGATAATCGGATGGCTTGAAAAAAATATAGAAAATTGTGAAAATCCAAGGATACATGGTAAAGGCTTAGTAGAAAATAAATCAGGACAATGGAGATATAGAATTGGAGATTACAGAGTTATATGTGAAATTGAAGATGAAGAAATTATTGTTCTTGTTTTAGAAGTAGGACATAGAAGAGAAATATATGGTTAGACAATGTTACAAAGGAATTACGAATATGTTACAAGAATATTACAAATTTTTAAATATATTGATTTCATATAAAAGATAATGTACAATTAAGAAGATATAAAATTAATCGGAGGTATTTTAGATGAGAAATTTAAAGAACAACAGACAAAAAGGTATAACGCTAATTGCGTTAGTTGTTACAATTGTGGTTTTGATTATTCTTGCTACAGTAAGTATTTTAACTGTATTTGGAGATAATGGAATAATATCAAGAGCAGAAGAGTCAAAAAAACAAACAAAGGAAGCAATGAAAAAAGAAGAGATAACACTTGCAGTTGCAGCAAGTTATAACAATGAGGGAAAAATAGATCATAACTTATTAAAAGACAATTTGAACAAAATAGAGGGAATAAAGACAATAAAGAAAATCGAGACGGATGAAGAAAAGAAAGTAGAAGCAGAAGTAGAAGCATTGCCACTAGTTGTATTTACAGATGATGATGATGTGAGATTTATTGCAAAAGATGGAACATCAACAAGAAAGGCAAAGCCAAGTAAAGATGTTGATATGAATGAAGATGGAATTATAAATCTTGTTGACTTTCAAATTGTTTATAATTATGTAAATGGAAAATCAGAACTTACAGATGAACAAATGAATAAAGGAGATCTAGACGGAGATGGAGAGATAAATATCTCAGATACTATTTTATTAGCAGCATATATTAATGGCAAGAGAGATATATAATAAATACAAAAAAACAATGTGGTAAACATAAAACTACATTGTTTTTTGTTGCATAGGCACTTGAAAAAAACGCTGTTTTAGTATAAAATATATAAGCTACAAAAAGGTAAAGGAATGAGTTTAAATGGAAAAATTAGATATAACAGATGAATTAAAATATATACAAAAAGTAAAAGAGCTAAATGGCGGAAAGAAGCTAAAATATTACATTATGACAATGGGATGTCAACTAAATGAAAACGATTCTGAAAAGCTATGCGGTATGCTTGAAGAAATGAATTATACTAAAACAGATATTCTTACAGATGCAAATTTAGTCATTTTTAATACTTGTTGTGTTCGTGAAAATGCAGAAGAAAGACTATTTGGTAAGCTTGGTGAGGTAAAAAAATTAAGAGAGCAAAATGGTACAATAGTTGCAATTGGTGGATGTATGATGCAAGAAGAACATATTGTTGACAAGATAAAAAGTAGTTATCAATATGATGTTATATTTGGAACACATACACTTCACAAGTTCCCACATGATTTATATTGTGCGATAGTAGAAAATAAGAAAATTAATGATATTTTAGATATAGATGGAGATATAATAGAAGGATTACCAATTAAAAGAGATGACAATATAAAAGCTTCTGTTACAATAATGAATGGATGCAATAATTTTTGCAGTTATTGTATTGTTCCTTATGTTAGAGGAAGAGAGAGAAGCAGAGATCCACAAGATATTTTAAATGAGATTAAGGGGCTTGCAAAACAGGGATATAAGGAGATTACACTTCTTGGACAAAATGTTAATTCGTATAAAGGAATTGCTCCAATTGATACATTTGCTAAACTTTTGATTGAAGTAAATAAAATAGATGGAATTGATAAAATACGTTTTGTTTCACCTCATCCAAAGGACTTTACAGATGATGTTATAGATGCTATTGCTAAATGCGGAAAAGTAAGCAAACTTGTGCATTTGCCACTTCAATCTGGGAGTACAAAAGTACTTAAACTTATGAATCGCAAATATACAAAAGAACAATATTTGAATTTGGTGCAAAAAATGAAAGATAGAATACCAAATGTTAAATTTTCAACAGACATTATTGTTGGTTTTGCAGGTGAAACTGAAGAAGATTTTGAAGATACTTTGGATGTAGTAAGAAAAGTAAATTTTGAACAAATTTTTATGTTTATTTATTCTATTCGTGTTGGTACACCTGGTGCAAAAATGCCAAACCAAGTTCCGGATGAGATTAAACACAAACGTTTTGATAGATTAAAGAAATTATATGAAGATAGTGTAAAAGAGAACAATCAAGCATATATTGGCAAAACTGAAAAAATTCTTGTTGAGGGATGTAGCAAAAACAATGAAGAAATGTTAACAGGCAGAACAGATTCAAACAAGGTTGTTGTTTTTGCAGGTGACAAGAGTTTAATCGGAAATAGTATTTTAGTTAAAATTACTTCAGAACATATGTGGTATTTAAAGGGCGAAGTAGTAGAATAGTAAATGTAGCAAGGAAGGAAGAGATGAAAAATGGCAGAATATTCACCTATGATGCAACATTATTTACAAACAAAAGAGGAGTATAAAGATTGTATTTTATTTTATAGATTAGGCGATTTTTATGAGATGTTTTTTGATGATGCTATTAATGTATCAAGAGAGTTAGAGCTTACTTTAACAGGCAAAGATTGTGGTCAAGCAGAAAGAGCACCTATGTGTGGAATTCCTTACCATGCTGCAGAAACATATATTTCAAGATTAATTAGCAAAGGATATAAGGTTGCAATTTGTGAGCAACTTGAAGATCCAAAAAAAGCAAAGGGTATAGTAAAAAGAGATGTTATAAGAGTTGTAACACCTGGAACTGTAATGGAAAGCAATTTGCTTGAAGAAAAGAAAAATAATTATTTGATGTGCATATATAAAAGTGGAATTTTTTATGGCGTAACTGTTTGTGATATATCAACAGGAGATTTTAGAACTACTCAAATAAAGGATAATAATAATTTTGCACTTCTTATGGATGAGATTTCAAGATATTCTCCAGCAGAATTGATTGTTAACCCTATGATGTATGAATGTAGCGAAGAAATAGAAAAAATAAGAACGCGTTTTGATGTATATATTACAAAACTTGAAGAAGAAGAATTTGCTGAAAATGAAGATACAACAGCGATAGCATATAATCTTGTAAATGATAATGATGACAAAGTTGATTCTTTTGATGGAATGGAACTTTGCAGATTTTCTACAAATGCAATGATTAGATATCTTCAAGATACACAAAAAACAAATTTGGACCATATAAATAAACTTGTAATATACAATGTTACCAAATATATGTCACTTGATATTAATGCAAGAAGAAACTTAGAAATAACAGAAAAACTTAGAGACAAAAGTAAAAAGGGAACTCTTTTGTGGGTACTTGATAAAACAGCAACTGCAATGGGAGGAAGAATGCTTAGAAGATGGCTTAGTGATCCACTTGTTGATGATGTGCAAATAAATAAAAGACTTAATGCAGTTGAAGAACTTAAAAATAATATAATACTTCGTGGAGATATAACAGAAGCTCTTAAAAAAGTTTATGATATTGAGCGTTTGGCTGGAAAAATTGCATATGGAAGTGTAAACGGAAGAGAATTAATTTCGCTTAAAAATTCTGCAAGTCAACTTCCTGAGATAAAGGGCATTTTATCAAATACAAATTCAAAATTGCTTAAAGAATTATTTGAATCATTGGATGATTTACAAGATATATACAAACTTATTGATGATACAATAATTGATGAGCCACCTATTAGCACAAAAGAAGGTGGACTAATTAAGCTTGGTTATAACGAAGAAATTGATAAATTAAAAACGGCTACAACAGATGGAAAAAAGTGGCTTATTGAATTAGAAGCTAAAGAAAAAGAAGAAACAGGAATTAAAAACTTAAAAGTTGGATATAACAAAGTTTTTGGGTATTATATTGAAGTAAGTAAGTCAAATGTAGGACTTGTGCCTGATAGATACATAAGAAAACAAACACTAACAACAGGAGAAAGATATATAACAGAAGAACTTAAAAATTTGGAAAATCAAATTTTAGGTGCTGAGGAAAGAGTTATACAAATTGAATATAACGTATTTGTTGAAGTAAGAGAAAAGATTGAAAGGCAACTTCAAAGAATTCAGAAAACAGCAAATGTGATATCTATTTTGGATGTTTTGTGTTCATTTGCAAATGTTGCAGAAGATCAAGGATATGTTAAGCCAGAAGTAGATAATAGTGGAATTATAGATATAAAAGATGGAAGACATCCTGTAATTGAAAAAATACTTCCAAGTGGAAGCTTTGTTCAAAATGATACATATTTGGATAAAGAAGAAAATAGATTATCTATTATAACAGGTCCAAATATGGCAGGTAAATCTACATATATGAGACAAGTTGCATTAATAACACTTATGGCACAATGTGGTAGTTTTGTACCTGCATCATCTGCACATATTGGAGTAGTTGATAAAATCTTTACAAGAGTTGGTGCATCTGATGATTTGAGCATGGGACAAAGTACATTTATGGTTGAAATGATGGAGGTTGCAACAATTTTAAAAGAAGCTACAGCAAATAGTTTAGTAATTCTTGATGAAATAGGTAGAGGAACTTCAACATATGACGGATTGTCTATTGCTTGGGCTGTTGCAGAATATATTTCTGATAGCGAGAAATGTGGAGCAAAAACATTATTTGCAACACATTATCATGAGCTTACTAAACTAGAAGACAAACTTGAGGGAGTAAAAAATTATTCTATTGCTGTTAAAGAAAAAGGAGAAGATGTTATCTTTTTAAGAAAGATAATTCCTGGTGGTACTGATGAAAGCTATGGTGTTCATGTTGCAAAACTTGCAGGTGTACCACAAGTTGTAACTAAAAGAGCTAATGAAATTTTGAAATCACTTGAAAGAAAAAGCGCTCTTGGAGAAAAAAAGCAAGAAAAGGAAAACAAGCAAGTCGCATCAGGACAGCTTGATTTATACAATTATAAATTGGCTGAAATAGCTCATGAAATAGATAAAATTAATGTTAATGAACTAACACCAATTGATGCACTTAATGCAATTGTAAAGATAAAGGAAAAAATGAGTTAATAATACAAAAGGATAAAAGGCTAAATAGTAATTGATTTATGCCTTAGGAAAGAGAGGATATTATGAAAGCTATAGATAGATTAACAGAGCAAGAAAGAAAAAATGCTATTGCATGTAAAGTTAATAATGAAGTAAAATCTTTAAATACCGACATAAATGATGCAGATAAAGTTGACCCTTTAGATATAACAATAAGAGATGGGAGAAGAATTTATCAAAGAGGAATTTTATACATAATGGGTAAGGCGTTTAATGAAATATATCCTAAAGCTTTACTTACAGTTAACTTTCAACTTTCAAATTCTATATATTGTACAATAGAAAACATGAAAGTTACAGATGAGGTAATTGAAAAAATACGTATAAAAATGCAAGAAATAGTTGCAAAAGATATTCCGATAAGAAAAGTTGAAATGACTAAGGAAGAGGCAGAAAAATTCTATGAAAAAGAAAAGAGCCTACGTGGAAGATTGCAACTTGAAAATAAATATAAAGATGAAGTTTCTCTATATTTTTGTGAGGACTATTACAACTATTTTTATGGTGTTATGCCTGTTAGTACAGGATATATAAAATATTATGATATAGTAAAATATCATGATGGATTTTTACTTAGATATCCTGACAAGCACACACCTGATAAGATAGAAAAATATAAGGAAACAAAGAAATTATTAAGAACTCTTGAAGATTATGAAGATATCCATACAGTTCTTGATATAAACACAATATACAAACTAAATAAAAAAATTGAGCAAGGCAAAGAAAAAGATATTATACTTTTAGCTGAAGCATTACATGAAAAGAAAATCTCTGATATTGCAGATAAAATAGTAAAACGCAAAGGTGTAAAAATGGTGCTTATAGCAGGACCATCATCATCTGGAAAAACTACATTTGCAAAAAGACTTGGAATTCAACTTCAATTAAACGGTATTAAGCCAATCACAATATCTGTTGATAATTATTTTGTAGAAAGAGAACAAACACCAAGAGATGAAAACGGAGAATATAACTTTGAATGTATTGAGGCAATTGATTTGAAATTATTTAATGAGCATTTAACAAAATTATTAAATGGGGAAGAAATTATGGTTCCTACATTTAATTTTAAAACAGGACATAAAGAATATAATGGCGAGACAATGAAAATAAAAGATAATGAAGTTCTTGTTATAGAGGGAATTCATTGCTTAAATGATAAATTAACAGCATCTATTCCAAGAGAACAAAAATACAAAGTATATATTAGTGCCCTTACTGTTTTAAATATAGATTATTACAACAGAATTTCTACAACAGATACAAGACTTATAAGAAGAATGGTACGTGACTATAATTTTAGAGGATATAGTGCACTACATACTTTGCAAACATGGAATTCTGTAAATAAAGGAGAGGAGTCAAACATTTTTCCTTTCCAAGAAGAAGCGGATAGTATGTTTAACTCATCACTTATATATGAAATTTGCGTACTTAAAAAGTATGCTATGCCACTTTTAAAGGCAATTGATAATACTCATCCAGAGTATTCTGAAGCCAAGAGCTTGTATGAGTTTTTGAAATATTTTGATGATATATCTGATGAATTTGTTCCTAAAAATTCATTAATTAGAGAATTCATTGGTGGAAGTATTTTCGAAGTATAATTTATTTAAATGGGAGAAAAGATGGAAAGAAAATTTACTGAAATAGATGAAGAATTTGTGTGCGAGAATTGTGGAGAAAAGGTAGAAAAATTAGGTTATTCTTGCAGAAACCATTGTCCACATTGCCTTCATTCCAAACATGTTGATATAAATCCTGGAGATAGAGCAGAAGAGTGTCATGGAGATTTAGAGCCAATTCAAGTTGAACTTGATAGCAAAAAAGGATATGTAATTGTGTTTAGATGTAAAAAATGTGGAAAAATAAGAAAAAATAAAGCTGCAAAAGATGATAACATGGACTTAATTATAAAACTTACAGCAAATCATATTTAAGCAAAATATTGAGATGATATAGGCTAAAAAAACACCCTACTTGCATATAAGGATGCAAGTGGGGTATTTTTATATACTAGGAAATTTCTCATTTCCTAGTATATAAAAATGCTATAATCGCTATTGCCTTTGAGATTTTCTCCTTTTAGTCGAAAACTCAAATCGGCTTTGAACAAAGGGCGACCTAAAGTCGCTTTGTTCTGAATATTAAACTTCTCTATTTAAATTTCCATTTGTATAATTTTGACCTTCCAATTTATCTCGGTTGTATACGGTATTTAGAATATGATTTATTTCATCAATATTTTCATCTATCATATCAACTCTAACATTTTTTATATTAATATCATTTGTTGGAATTGATAATGTTTTACTATTACATAGCAAAGTAACTGTCTGAAGATTGTCAGGAATTATTCTAAATTCTAAACCTAATCTATCTTTTAAATAATAATTGCTGTTATTTTTGCAATAAAGTCCACAATTTGGATAGCATTTATTTGTTTGACCTAGCAGACAATAACTCATTGCCATAATTGGAAGATTCCCATACACAATTAATTCTGTTTCGATTTTACTTTTATCTGCTTGAGAAGTTAATTCATTTATAACATCTTTGCTAAGCTCACGAGATAATGTAATGCGATTTAGTCCAAGCTTCTGATATTCTTTTATAGTGTTTATATTAAATACGTTCAACGAATAATTTCCAATTAACTCATAATCTTTCTTATATTGTTCTAGTGCTTTAAAATCTGCTAGATTTGAAACAATAAATCCATGTATTTTGTATTTTTTAATCGCATCATTTAATACATTTAAAACGATATTTTTATAATTTGGTTTTATAATTATAGGCAAATATATGTACACATCGTAATTATCTGTTAAATATTTAATTATATCTGAATAAGATTTATTCAAAAATAGCTTTAATGCAAGGTAAATTTTATCTATTTTACTTCCATCAAGTTTTGTGTAATCGTAATCAACATTTAGATTTCTAAGTGACAACGAAATTTTAGGTGGTAGAGTAGGTGTTACAGTTGGTTTAATACTTGAAATTTCGGTATGTTTAATTTCAATATTTTTCTGTTTTTCTTCAATTACCTTTGCTTCTAACATTTCAAGAGCTGTTCTTCTAAGTTCATTTAAAGAACTAATACTTGGAATATAGCAATTGTCATCAAGCTCAATCTTTATATTTTCAAATTCAAAAGGTGTATTTCCAGTTTTACGAATTTGTTTTTCAACTCTATCGGCTGTTAAGGGACTATTTTGAGCCTCTTCAGGAATAATAGATGATTTTACATTTATTTTAATATTATGATAATTATCTGATGAATGACGTGTATTTGTACAAATAATTTGCATACACATTGGCTGTTCTTTTTTTATTGTAATAATACCATTTATTAATATCTTTTTGTTTTCAGCATTTTCAAAGCTTTGTCTTGCAGAAGTTGTAAGCTCTTTGCTTGAAAGCTTATAAACTTTATTTCCTACTGAAATATTTCCTTTCATTCTACCAATTGTTACTTTTTTGCCAGAACCAAGAGTTGTAAAATTTGAATTATTTTGCATAAGTTCTGAAATGGTATATTTACTTGGCTCCTTTTCAAAACTAATTGTATCTCCAATAGAAACAGAATCTTTTAATTGAAGTTTGATATGTCCTTTATTTGCATTATAATTCTCAACTGTACCAATTTCAATTCCCATGTTATTTGATTTTTCTTTAAATATTAAATCTCTATTTGGATTATGACCTAAATGACCACTACTAAATCCTCCACGATTAAATACTTGCATTAAATCTTTTTTATCTTTTTCATCCACTTGATAGGTGTCGCATCCATTAAGTACTTTATCAATATATTTGCGATATATACGAGTAACAGTTGCAACATATTCTGGATTTTTTAATCTACCTTCAATTTTAAAACATGTAACTCCTGCATTTATTAAATTAGGCAAAAACTCTAAGCTGCATAAATCACGTGGACTTATTAAATAACCTTTATCAATTGTTTTTTCTTTAGTAGAAGAATTTTTTTGAACTAAAGAATATGGAAGTCTACAAGGTTGTGCACATTTACCACGATTTCCGTGAGCGTCCTCCTACTAAGCTAGAAAATAAACATTGACCTGAATAGCAAATACATAATGCACCATGTACAAATGTTTCTATTTCAATATTTGAATTATTACAAATGTATTCTATCTCTTCAAGTGAAAGTTCTCTTGAAAGGACAGCTCTTTTGAAACCAAGCTTTTCTGCCTCTAATGCACCTTCTAAGTTGTGAATACTCATTTGTGTACTTGCATGAATAGGTAGGTCAGGTAGTAGATTGATTAAATATTTTGCAAGTCCAATATCTTGAACAATTAATGCATCAATACCAAGTTTGTATGCATCTACTGCAAGATTTACAGCCTCATCAAATTCAGAATCTTCTAAAAGTGTATTTAATGTTAGATGTGTTTTTACATTTCTAACTGTGCAATAATCAATAGCTTTTTTTAATTCATCAGAGTCAAAATTGCTTGCAGAAGCTCTTGCATTAAACAAACTTCCTCCGAAATATACACTATCTGCACCATTTTGCACAGCTGCTTTTAAACATTCAAAATCACCAACAGGTGATAATAATTCTATTTTTTTCATTATAAATTCCTTTCTGCATATAAAATTTACAGTCAATATAATTGTAACACAAAAAAGTGATTTTGCATACTAATATAATAAATGAATTTGAA
The DNA here is from genome assembly GCA_905214245.1 of uncultured bacterium. Classification (GTDB taxonomy): domain Bacteria; phylum Bacillota; class Clostridia; order TANB77; family CAG-508; genus CALXVA01. Next base: position 2,172 of record CAJMLO010000001.1, on the reverse strand, counting down.
AGGAGGAAAATGCATGCAAGATGATATGAGAAATTGCGGTTGCGATAATAACTGTGGTAATGGAGGATTTTTAAACAATTTATTTGGAGGCTGTGGATGTCAAGATAATAGCATACTATTTTTCATTTTAATATTTTTATTATTATTTACAAATAATTGTGGATGTGGTGGAAGATAGTATAAGCAAGTGTTATAATAATGTAGGCAAAATAAAAAATTGCCTACATTTATTTTGTATATATTAATGAAAATAGGAAAAATTTGCAGAAATTAGAAAAATATGGTACAATATCTTTCGGTGGTGCATTATTCTAGTTATATCATCTATTACGAGGGTGGGGCTAAAAATCCACTAAAGGGCACATCGTTGAAGTTTCTTGTTCGTGCGCAAAACGCCCAGTTATGTGTGCATTCAGGGAGTAAAGAAAGTAGGGCAATATGTAATGGCATACATATATATCGTCCCTATTTTCGCGGAGGCTTAAATAGATTTAATTATAATACTTTAAGTTAAACCTATGTAAAGTGCCAAGACACAATACATAGAGTAGCCTGTCTTGAGTGATGTTATTGGGATTGATGGTGTATCTATAAAATAATTATGGCCATTTGTTTTATAGAAGTTAGTTATGAAATTTGCATTGCAAAAGAGACTAATAATAGATTAAAATATATTAAGGAAAACTTCTAGAATGTTTGCTTTACTTAAAAAGCATGGAAATATAGGGATTAAGGTACGGATTTGAGTGGCAATCTGGTATCTTTTGAAATATAAGGATATTTGGTTAAATGGAAACAGCTTAGCAGTAATGCTGAGTCTCAAAATAGAGAAATTCAACCAGACCTAAACCGTAAAATTTACCTGTATTTCTACCACTTGTAAATTATTTAAGAGAAAGGAATTAATCAAAAAATAGATTAATTAGACGAAAAAATGAACAAGGATAGCCTGAGATGGTTTATTATAATTTTTATAACAACATTTGTATTATCAATAACATTTTCATATATATCAACAAATGCTTTAAATAGTTTGGAAGTTTTACCTGCAATTGTAATATTAATTGCAGTTATTTTAGTTGGTATAGTTTTTGATATAATTGGAGTTGCAATTACTGTTGCAAATGAACATGAATTTCATGCAAAGGCAACTAAAAAAGCTAAAGGTTCAAAAGCTTCGTTATTTTTGATACGTAATTCAGCAAAAGTTGCAAATATATGTGCAGATGTAATAGGAGATATATGTGGTGTACTTTCTGGTGCAATAAGTGCTATTGTTGCAAGCAAAATGGCAAGTCAGTATGGAATTTCATTTAATCTTCAGTTTATTTTAAGTGCTATGGTAGCCTCACTAACGGTAGGTGGAAAAGCACTTGGCAAAAATTTTGCACAAAAAAACTCAACACAAATTGTATATGCTGTTGGAAAAGTTATGAGTTTTGTAATAAATGAAAACAAAAGAAAATAAATGGAGGTAAAGTATGATATATCCACGAGAATATGTTGATAATGTAAGAAAAATAAGTATAGATTTGCTAAAAAAGAATAATATAAAGGGACTAATTTTAGATGTTGATAATACATTGATAGATTTTAGTAAAAATATGCCAGATGGTACAAAAGAATGGGTAGATGAAGTAAAAAAACAAGGAATTAAGTGCTGTATTTTATCAAATAGTAATAAATTTGAAAAAGTAAGCAATGTTGCAAAAGAATTAGATATTCCTTTTATATATTTTGCAAAAAAGCCTTTAAAGTTTGGATTTAATAAAGCAAAAAAAATGCTAAATTTGCAGAGCACAGAAATTGCTGTTGTGGGAGATCAAATAATGACAGATGTAATTGGAGCAAACAGAAGCAAGATGTTCTCGATTTTAGTTAAACCAATTGAAGAAAAGGACTACCTTATTACAAAAATAAAAAGGCCTTTAGAAAATATTATAATAAAAAGATATTTAAAAAAGAGGCATTAATAATAAAGGTTGCAACATAATAATTCGTAAGAAAGTAAAAAATGTAATGTAACTGTAATAAAAATATAATATAAAAGTAACAAAAGGCTAAAACCCTTGCGAGAGTATATATATATATATATCGGTATTTTTTAGAAGAAAACATATTGAAAAGAAAAAGAAGTAATGATAATATAAGTAAATAATAAGCTTGTGAAAT